>LLZO01000066.1 GCA_001567545.1 Candidatus Tepidiaquacellales bacterium OLB5 | reverse complement strand
TTTTTTAAAAATAAAAAATTTTTTCAAATATTATATTACTGTTTTTTAAAATAACCTTTGAATTCTTTAAATTTCAATAATCTGTTTTCAGGTAAATCTTAATGGCTTCATTCATTGTTTCGCATTTTTTAAACCAGCCTATATTAAAATGTGTGAGCAGAAATATTTTAAACCTTTTCGGGTAATATTGAAACAGCGGAAGTAAAAAATGCGGTTCAAACGGAAAATAATAATTGGGTGTCTGTATAAAATATGATTTCCCAACCCTTTTTATCTCATCAGCCATCCGCTGTCTTCCTTCGGCTGTCGGAATATGCTCAATTACAGAATTTGAAAATACTATATCAAAACTCTTATCTCTAAACATTGAAAGGTCTGTTACATCTCCTTTTGCTAATATAATATTATTATACAGCATGTTTTGAGGAATTTCTAAATTTACAATTGTAATTTCAAATTCTTCATTTCCGGCTATTCCCACTTGTTCCCAGTAATTTACTGTTCCGCCTGCATCAAGAATTTTTACTGGGCGGGGAAAATCTTTAATGAAATCCATGAAAAGCTTAAACCTTTTTCTTCTGAATTTATTTGCAAGGGAATTTGGATTTGTATTATCCAGCAGTTTTTTGAACATTTTTAAATGCTCCTATTTTACAACAATCATCTTTTTCACGGCTGAATATTTACCTGCTTTAAGCCTGTAAATATATATTCCGCTTGCAAATGAACCGGCATCCCATTTAATTTCATATTTGCCTGCCTGTAAAATTTCATTCACCGGGATTGCAGCTCGTCTTCCGGTAATATCAAATATCTCAAGTAAAGTGATTTTACCGGCAGCATCATTTGGAATATCAAACTTAATTGTTGTTACCGGGTTAAACGGATTCGGATAATTATCATACAGCATAAATTTATCTGGTATTATTGTACTTACCGGCTCAATCCCGATAATTATTGTAGAAAAGCGCCAGGTAACCGACCATGGACCGAATCCGCCGGTATTAAAACCCCGTACCCGCCAGTAATAAACAGAGCTTCCTGAAAGTAATCCCGCTGGGACGCTGAACTGAGATGCCGTTACTGTTGAATCAAGAATAAATGTATTAAATAATGAGTCAGTTGACATCAGCACTTTATATCCTGAAGTTCCGAAGACATCATTCCAGTCAAGCGTTAGTGTTAAGGGCTGGTTTGTTGCTCCGTTTGGCGGAGCCAGCAGCGTAGGCGCTGCAACCGGCGGTGATGTTATTGTTCTGAATTTCCAAACTGCGCTGTATGGTCCCGTACCTGCTGAGTTTGATGCATTAACTCGCCAGAAATATGTTGTATTATTGCTCAAAATACCTCCCGGCACATTATATTGAGAAAACGTTAGTCCGCCGGAATTAATAAGTGTTGTTGCAAAAGTTGAATCAGTTGAAAGCTGAACCCTGAATGTTGAAGAATACTGAACTGAATCCCAGTTGAGCATTGGAGTAGTTGAAATATCTATCGCATTGTTCGGCGGGTCAACAAGCTGCGGTGCTCCCGGCGGAGCAAGAAGGGTTGTAAATCTATAAGGAGCTGACCATGGCCCGGTGCCAACCGGATTTGTTGTCCTCACTCTCCAGAAATACAGCTGCACATTTGTTAGTAATCCGGCTCTTACCGTAACCTGCGAAACTGCAAAACCGGTTGTATCCCATAATGCTGAACTAAACGTTGAATCCTGCGAAATCTGTACCTGGTAATTTGTTGCTGAAATATCCTCGACCCAATCTAACAGTGGAGTTAAGCTGACTCCTGTAGCGTTATTTAAAGGTAACAGCAGGGTCGGAGCTGCCGGCATTCCAAGAACAGTTGTGAAATTAAATACAGCAGACCATGGACCTGTTCCGGCAATATTTGTTGCATTTACACGCCAATAATATCTTAAATTATTCTGAAGCTGTGGATTTGTTAAGTTAAGAAATGATTGCGTTATTCCCGAATAGAAAACGGGATTGTTAGTAAATGATGTATCCAGCGAGGCCTGAAGTGTATATGAATCAGCCGGTGAAGTGCTGTCCCAGTCAAAAAACGGGGTTAAGGATACATTATTAGCGCCATTAACAGGCAGCAGCAGACCCGGTGCATTAGGCAAGGAAACAATTGTCCTGAAATTAAAGCTAAAAGACCAAGGCCCGGTACTGCCCGGATTTTCACTTCTCACACGCCAGTAATATCTTGTATTGTTAAGCAGTGTTGATGCCGGAACATTTACATTTGTAGCTATAATTAATGATGAATCAAAAACAGGGGAGTTGTATAATGAATCCTCATCTATCTGTACCTGGTAAGTACTTCCGAAAGCAACTGAATCCCAGTCCAGCATGGGAGTGATGCTTACATTTACAGCCCCGTTTAGAGGTGCTGTAAGAACTGGCGCTGCCGGTATTGGGAATCCGCCTGTTGTGGTTTTTAAAATATTTCCATTTGAGCCTGCAACAAATCCTGTTTGTGCATTAATAAAACTTACCCCATTAAAGTTTTGGCTTGTTAAACCAGTTGGTTGGGAGATCCAGTTTATCCCGCCGTTTGTTGTTCTTATTATCCAGTTACCATGTGCAGAACCTGTTCCTGTATTTGCATTTAAAAAACTTAAACTTGAAATTCTGCCGGTTATTCCCGAAGATAAGGCTGCCCAGCTTGTTCCGTTATTGGTGGATTTTAAAATTACTCCTGTTTCACCTGAAACATATACTGTATTTCCAATTATTGCAATTCCTGAAAGCAGTTCAGTAGTACCAGATGTCAGATTATCCCAGTTATCTCCGGAATTGGTTGTCCGTAAGATCAAACCATCTGAGCCGGTTACAAACCCGGTATTAGCATCCGAAAATTTAATATTATTCAGAAACAAAGCTGTGCCGCTGGCAGTTGCTGTCCAGTTTACACCACTGTTTATAGTTTTAGCAATTACCCCTCCGCTGCCGCAAGCTAATCCGGTGTTTGCATCAATAAAATACAGGCTTCTGTATAAACTTCCCGGCGGCGTTTGTGCCTGCCAGCTTGCGCCACCGCTTGTTGTTCTGTATAAAACACCGTCTCCGCAGACAAATCCGGTAACAGCATTCACCAAAAAAATTCCGTATAAATGGTCTGCCGGCACATTCTGGCTGAACCAGTTTGCTCCGCCGTTCGTAGTTCTTACAATAACACCTGAAAGACCCGCTGCACTTCCTGTATTCGCGTCAATAAAATGTATACTGTTCAGGTTTGCAGCTGTTCCGCTGTTTTGTATTACCCATTGACCAAATACAGTTAATCCGGTTAACAGATAATACGTAATTATTATTGATCTTATTATTTTCAAATAAAAAATTTTATTTTAATACAGCCAGTTTTTGTATTGATGTTTCTATTTTTCCAGAGTCCTCAAGTATCAGCTTATACAAATATATGCCGTTTGCTATTGTTTCGCCATCACTGTCTTTGCCATCCCAGTAAATACTGTTAAATCCTACATTTGCGGGTGAAAATATTTCCTTTATCAGCCTTCCGGCTACAGTATATATCTTTATGGCGCATGATCTTGGAGGCTCCGGTGCAAATAGGTTAAAAGTAAAATAGGTTTCACCCTGCATCGGGTTAGGATAGTTGTATAAATTCCTGACAGCAAAATCATAGCTTACATAAACATTGTTAAGCAGTGTATCCCTGTTGCCGTCTTTATCAGAGCCGTAATACTGCAGCAGGTGCGCGCCTGCGCTAAGCTCCGGTTTATATAACACAGAAGTTTTTAAGCTTCCGTCATTTACCGGTGTAAATGTAATTTCCGGATTCTGAATTCCCCCGTTAAAATAATTGATCCTTCTCCCGTCAATCTTTATATAAATTCCGGTGGTATCTCCAATGTTGTACTGCAGGTTGCTTTCATCATAAAACCTGAATACAATTTCAGGTTTTGCCTGGATAATATCACCGTCAAGTATTTTAACCCCGTTGTATGTAACATCTATTGCAGGTCCGGTAGAATCACCTGCAATCAAAAGCTCGCTGAAAGCAAAATTGTTAAACGGGTAATAATCGTTCTGGCTGTTAAGCATAAATACTTCGAAATTTATATCAAGTGTATCAAGTGTGCTTTGCGGGTTTCTTAATCCCTGTGTATTGAATGTTACAGTTGATAAATAACTGCTGTCAGGCTGTAATGGTTGGAAAATTGTATCCTGTTTCAATGTTACCAAACCGTTATATGCGTTTGCTGTCCATTTATAAACCACAGTACTAGCTGGTACAAATCCAATATTGTAATTCTTCACACTAAAAGTAACCTGGGTACCTTCATTTACTACTGAATCACTTCTGATAAATGAATAATTGTCAGGAATAATTTCAGCAGGCGGGGTATATTTAAAGTAAAGCGAGCGGAACTCCGGTGATTCAAGCCCTGAAAGCGTATCTATATCTATATTTGCCCTGAGCTTCAGGTTAGGATAGATAAAGCTTGTTACCGTATCAATATTTGTGAGTTCATTAGAACTCAAATTGCTGTAGAGCGGCACTTGTGTGCCGAATATGTTAATACCCTGGACATCAAAATTCACCGATGAACCCACGGGTAATGTCCTGTTCCACGAAAAATATTTCCACCTGTGGGCAGGTCCAACAGAAAAATCAATTGTGCCGTGCGTTGTTAAAAATACAGGGTTTTTATTTGCATAAGATGGTTCCCAGTTGCTGTTTGATGCATACCGGTGAAATTGCTCTGAAATATCCTGAGGCTGAGCACCTGAATATCCTATAAAAGCATACGAGTCGAACTGGTCAAACCTTGTAACTGAATCAATTAGCTGAGCGCCGAATTCCCTTATCTTATTCTTTGCATTCTGCCGCAGGCTGTCTGAAGTTGCTACAAATGATGCCATCCCTATCATAATAAAATGAGTAGTATCAAATGTATTCAGAAAACTTAATACCGAATCCGACGACTGCGGTGTTGACATCCTGAAATTCCTGAATGAAACCAAACCACCTGTAAGTTTTCTGAGTTTAACAATATTTAATCCTGTATTCTGGCCTGCATCGGCATAAAGTGTAAACTGGTTTATAATAAAATACGAAGCTTCGCTTCCGTTGCTTCCGTATGATTTTACTTCAAGCATTCCGGGGCTGTTGTTAAGCTTAAACCCTGTTCCAGTATAATACAGCCCGTTATAAGAATTTGCAGGATACTGTCCCAATAATTTAGGGTATAAAACAACAACTGAATCATTGTTAACGGACCTTGAAAGTAAATTTGTTACACCAGGATTCCATACAAACTTATTCGTTTCAGACCACCCGGTACTGTCGCCGTTTATCAGCGAATTGGTCCTCCAGTAATATACCCTGTTTGAATCAGGTACAGGTATCCTGTATCTTACTTTAGTTGCCACTCCGCTGATGCTGCTGTTTGAATAATTCAACAAAGGATTAAAGAAAGCGGAATTGGTATCAACCTGTAGTATTACTTTAACATTATTTGTCCGCAGGTCAACCTGCGGGTTCAGCCCGACAAATTCAACAGAGTC
Source organism: Candidatus Tepidiaquacellales bacterium OLB5 (assembly GCA_001567545.1). GTDB lineage: Bacteria > Bacteroidota > Ignavibacteria > Tepidaquicellales > OLB5 > OLB5. The sequence goes on along the minus strand of LLZO01000066.1, from coordinate 2,755 downwards.
CTGTATTATTACTGAATTGTTCACCGGCTTCAATGGTGTATAGGAAATATTCCTTAAAGGCAGAGGAAGTATAATGACATTGTTCGCCGGGTCTTCATCAGGAAATAAATTATCCGGGTCAAGTGTAGCCTTAAGTGAATAATTCCCGATAGTATCTATACTGAATGTATAGGATACCGTATCAAACATCTTAAAATTAGTAATGATTGTATCCTTTGTTGCAACCGGCTGCCCGCTTTTTAATATTTCAAATTTAACCGGACAGCTTAAAGCAAACAGCCCGTAATTTTTAGGGAAAATCTTCCAGGTAACTGTTTCACCTACAAGCGGATACTGGTTAGTTATCCTGTAATCAGTCTGCCCAATAACAAATTCAGGTCCTTCAGGCAGCAATAATCTGCTTGCCGGGTCGCCAAGCAGGTTGTAACTGTTTATCATGTTCCTGACCTGGAAGTTTGAAGTATCATTCAGCATCCTGTTGTTTGCATACTTCAGCAGTGCTCCAAGCCTTCTTATAGTATCCTGTGAAAGCCCGATGAAAATATTTTTATTCAGCTCATACCCTGAGCCTGAAAAGCTCCATCCAGTTGTTCCAAGAAAACCCAATGCCCCCCGGTTAGGAGTGAAAACAAACTTCTCCCCGAAGCTTCTGAAGTTTGGCTCTGCATTTATTCCCGTAAAACAGGTCATGCTAAGCACCAGAGGAAGTTTATTGCCGTTTGCAAGAATCTGCGGGTCTTCTAGTCCAAGCTCCCAGTTCTGGCTGGCTGCGTGGCCTATAAAATTCACAATCAAACCGCCCCGGTTAATTGCATTCTTAATTGAATCAGCATAATTAAATGTTATGTATCCGGCAGAGTCATTCCTGTATATTTTTTCAGCGATCCCGCTGACAGGCTGGGAAATAATATAATTATTTACCAGCTCATTGGATTGTGTCTGGTATTGGATCTGTTCAATGCGGTTTGGACCGCCTGTTATCATATTAAAATTTTTCCACCATCTCTGCGGAGGCTCATTATCATATGCAATAATTTTATTCACCATGTCCTGAGCTTCCTGCTGAGTAAAAGCAGGCAGCCTGCCTATTGCTGCCTGGTGAAAATATGTAAAGCTGTTAAGGTTGAAATTCACAAAATATCCGTCTGTCGGTGGATTCCCGTATACAGGTACAAGGTTTTTATAAAAGCTCCCGTTTAATTTATTGTTTTTCGGGTCAAGTGAACCTCTTCCAAACAGCAAAATGTAAGAAACCCTTGGGAGCTGCCAGTTATCATAAACATACTTAACAAAATTTCTGATTGCTGATGGTCCTTCCAGCCCGTACCCGAAAATATCTGTAATATCATCCAATCCGGCTTTTACTGACCTGAAATTATCATGATTCTGCCTGTGAGCTCTAAGCTGTTCTGCCTGTGACTCAAACAGCCTGTTGAAAATCACGATATAATCCGCCCCGTTGGATGAAGCAGTTAAGTTCGGCACCTGCCTTGAAGTTATCCTGAACGGTCTGCGTGTTATTGCCTGGTTTTCAATATAAAAATCGCCGTTCTGTTTCCCGGTGAAAATTAATGTATCAGCTTCAGAGCCAATGTTTGTAATCTTAATATTATTTTTTACATCATAAATTGAATAAGGCGAAGATGAATTGAAACCCGGAATTTTAAATCTGGCAGATGAAGTATCATTTGAGCTTAATGTTATTCTGCATAAATTATTCGTGAATCTTATTTGTTTGGGGTATGAAAGCTCTATTAGATCAAAGTATAAGCTTGGAGTTGCATTTGTGTTGGAAAAAGTAGGTGTGTAAGTAACCGATACTGTATTATTGCTGGTGTTAAGCAGCGAGCTTTGAAAGCTTACTGCAGTATCAAACCTGTTGTAATCATCTTTCGCCAGGGTTGAAATGCTGGTTGAATTCACAGTTAATACAATTTTATGCTCATTAAATGAAGTATCCCTGGAATTTGGATATGCAAAAACTCTGAATGTACAGTTTGCAGGCAGCTGGCTTAACAGCGGAATAGAAAACGTTCTGCTTACGGAATAACCGTACTGCGCTGTTAAATTTCTCCAGTACCAGCCTTCTCCTGATATCTTTTCGTTGTTAAAATACCTGAAATCTGAATTCGGATTTACAGTGACACCTAGACTGTATAATGAATCAGTTTCAAAATGAATTTTTTCATAAAAAAAATTCTGCGGCAGATCATTAATCACAGTATAAGAAGAAATACTGAAGCGCAGTCCGTTTTGGCCGTCCCAGCCTATCCAGTAAACATTGGTATCTGAATACAGGTTGTAATATTCATCAGTAACATAATCAGGGACAGTTGGGCCATAGCTTGCCAGGTATGTATTTGTAATACCACCGTAATTTCTTTTACCGTAAAAATCTATGTAATCGTTGGCATCAAAAGAGCCGTCAAGCTCACCTTCAAAATAAACAGGGATTTCAGCTCCTTTATTGTAAACTTTTACTGTCCGTGGATCTATTATAGATGTGTTAACGCCGGCTTGAGTGAATTCATTTCGCGTAATTCTGTAAATTCCGTCTGAAGAAACATACATTTTAAGGTAAGTTTTATTAGGTGTTATCCAGTTGAAGTTCTGGCTGAAAACCAGCCCGGTTAACAACATGTAAGCTATTGTTAAAATGCGTATTTTCAGGATTTTCATCCCGGCAATTTACGCATTTTTATTGCTAAAATTCTATATAAAAATAGGGGATTGCCAATTATATACCTGTTGAAAT
>LLZO01000065.1 GCA_001567545.1 Candidatus Tepidiaquacellales bacterium OLB5 | reverse complement strand
TTTTTAATACAGTGTTATTATCACCGGAACAATATCCGGTTAGATCATTTATAAAAAATATACTGAATAGCTCACTGCCTGTACCTGTAGTTTGTAAAAACCAGTTAATGCCTGCATTAGTTGTTTTAATTATTTGCCCGCTGTAACAGCTAGCATAACCGGTGTTAGCGCTGGGAAAATAGATTGAATAAATCGTGTTTGATGTCGGAATATTATATTGCAGCCAGTTTACGCCGCTATTAGTGGTTTTTAACATATAATTATGTGAAGCAGCGCCAATATAACCTGTAGTAGAATTCACAAAAAACATTGCCGTAAACACTCCCCAATTTGATCTTAAATAATACTGAATACTCCAGTTATTTCCTCCGTTTGTAGTTTTCATTACAATACTTGTATCAGAAAAACTCTTAATACCTGATACATACCCTGTTTCTGCATCTGTAAATACAACATTAAAAAGATAATAATTAATATTCAGTGGATTATCTACATTTACCCAATTTAATCCGCCGTTTGTTGTCTTAATTATATTTCCTCCCTCTCCGCAGGCAAAACCGGTATTAACATTTGGAAAATTAATACTATTCAAATTTTGGTTTGATGGGTTAATTTGGGATACCCAGGTATCTCCAAAATTTGTAGTTTTCAGAATTTGATATAAATAAGACCCATAACCTGTATTTAGATTTGGAAATGAAAGTGTCGTTCCACCAGAATTAATGCCCATAAAAAACCAATTTCCACCTGCGTTTGTAGTTTTATAGTTTCCTATTAAACCATTGTTTAAATCTTTAAAATAAATCCCAATACCGCCAAATGAAGTGTTTAAGTTCTGCCAGCCTTGTTGAGTATAGCAGTTCGTAATTACAATAAGAAAGATTAACGAAAAGAATGATACTTTTATATTTCTAATTTTTGTATTCATAATTGTTTTTATGAAATTTTTTGTTAACGGATAATTACCAGCTTTTTTTGATCGACAAAATCGATAGTAGAAGTCCCGGTATTTTGACGCGCAGTCAATTTATAAAAATATACACCGCTTGATACTTGAATTCCGTAAGTATTAGT
>LLZO01000064.1 GCA_001567545.1 Candidatus Tepidiaquacellales bacterium OLB5 | reverse complement strand
AAAAATTTACCTGTTTAAATGAAAAACCGAAATTAATCCGAAAAAGTGATTCAGAGGATCGTTATATGTGCAGTAATTTTGTTGACAAGCCGGTACCAGGTGCCTGCACAAAGCGATTTTACCGATGTTGAAACTTTCATAGATTCTAACATTACCCGCAGCTTTCTTCTTACCTATTTTGATAATAATAAAAATACAGCGACCCTGCTTTCCCGGTTCAATTACTACAGTAAATATGACCGCTTTGAAGTAGTTCTTAAAAATTATTATTCTTCTTCAGTTACCAAGCTTAATGAAAACCTGTACCGTGATTTTGACAACGTAAAATTAACTGCCGGATACAACCTGAATGAAAAACTGAATATTTCAGCAAATTATTTCGGGCAGTTCTTCAGTGATGACAGAACTTTTCAGCTGAAAGGCTCATCTTCAAGTATGGGTTATATCAGCACCAGGTATGAGGACCTTATAAACGGGGCGCAGCTTTATAATATTGTTAATGCCGGTTATAAAGCTGAAAGCCAGTACGACGAGCTTAATAAAGGTCCAAGTGTATCCGGAGAGTTCAGTATTTATAACCTTAATATATCAGATTTCCTGGTTGACGGACAGTTAAAGCTTGGGTATGAAACCATTGACCCGAGGAAAAAAAGCCTAATTTACAGCCGGATATATTTTGATAAGCCGTTCGATAATAATCTGGCAAGAAATGAGTTTGACGGTACTTATTCGAGGATACGCAAGGATTTTTATTTCCCAGCCGATAACAATACCATTTCGCAGTTTGGGGTTAAAAACAATATTGAAAAACGAATTGAAAATATATTTAAGTTTTATAACAGGTTTGATTATACTATTTCAAAATCAATGTATGTTGTATTTAATATAAATCCTGACTACAGAAGAATTACAAAAGAAAACACATATATACCTGTTGCGGTGAACCTACAGCCCGGAATTTATGATACTGATATCCAGGAATTAAGCTTTGCCGGAGATATTGCCCTGAATTTCCAGTTCCCGAAATTTGATTACCAGTTTAAGGCATATTACAGGGAGCGTGACGAAAAACACTTTCTGCTGAACAAAAACAGGATAAGCCAGAATTTTGTAAGTATCATTGAAAATAATGAATCTGCAAAAAATAATCACTCCTCTATATTCAAGCTTAATTCTAACCTGTATTACAATATAAACCTTATGAACAGGGTAGAGCTAAGCGGAAGCGCCTCGATTCTTAAATATGATACGCAGAGTGAAATTAATTATGATGACAGGGATGAGCTTGGATATATGGTATATATTGCCCACAGGTTCAACAACCTGAGAAATTTAATACTAGTTACATCTGTGGACCTGAATT
>LLZO01000063.1 GCA_001567545.1 Candidatus Tepidiaquacellales bacterium OLB5 | reverse complement strand
GGCGGTGATATAACAGGCATAGTCGCAAAAACCGGTGCAGATGTAAAAGATTTTAAGGAAGGCGACAGGGTTCTTGCATGGTCAATTGTTTCCGAAGCTGATGATGACTGGGCAAAAAAGGGCAAAGCTGGTCAATCAATAAGCTGGCAGTATTTTGGTATGCACAGAAACGGTTCATATGCTGAATATGCTGCAGTACCTGCATCATCGCTTGTTAAGCTGCCTGAAAATGTTTCCTTTGAAGATGCAGCCTGCCTGCCTGTTGCGGGCTTGACTGCTTACCATGCAGTAAAAACGGTTGGAGAGCTTCAAAAAGGCGATAAGTTCTTTATCTGGGGCGGTACTAGCGGACTTGGTACAATTGCTGTTCAGCTTGCGCTGCAGCTTGGCGCTGAAGTATATGCTACTGCGGGGTTTGAACATAAAATCGAACACCTTAAAAAAATGGGAGTTCACCATGTATTTAACCACAGGGATGGCTCTGCAATTGATGATGAAGTAATGAAATTAACCGGCGGGCTGGGAGTTGATGTTATTCTAGATTACGTTGGACCTGAAGCATTTCCGAAAAATTTTAAGATGGTGAAAAAGGGCGGTAAAATTCTGTTCTGCGGAATTCTTACCGGCAGGGAAACAATGGTATCGCTTCACCAGACATATTTAAGGCATATAAGTTTACTTGGGCTTTACCTGGGTGAAAAGCGGGAGCTTGAAGCATTAACTACACTTGTTTCTGAAGGTAAAATAAAACCTCACATCGGCGCCGTGCTGCCATTGAAAGATGCTGCCAAAGCCCATGAAATGATGGCAAAGGGCGAAGTGATAGGAAAGATTGTGTTGAAAGTGTAAAGAGTTTTTTTATAATTAAAGGTATTTTAATTAAAATCAGATAAACTGATAAAAATATGTAGCCGCAGCTTTTAAGCTGCGAGGAATTACAGATAATCACATCGCAACCTGAAGGTTGCGGCTACAGAATTATAAATAAAAAAAGGAGAGCTGGAATGCTCTCCTTTTTCTAAATACAAAAATTTTATCAGCTTGTTTTAATGTTCGATGTTTCTGCTTCTGCAGCCTGCCCGCTTACTTGTGTAATTTCGCTCTTCGGTTTCTTTAATATACCATAAGGAATAACAACACAATATCCCGCTACCAAAAGGATAGGTGCTACAACGGTAGGCAGAAATCCGTCAACTGAATTTTCGGACATCAGGATATAACCAATTACCAGAAGCAGTATACCCAGCCCGATTATCATAAAATTCTCTTTTTCCAGCGGAAAAGAAAATTCGCGTTTAGGGCCTTTTTGTTTGCCTATCTGTGTTTTTTTACTCTTAATTTTTGGCTGCATTTGAAATTAAATTACTGTTTTTTATTTAACTTATATATTACTTAACTCAAAGATAAATTTTTGTTGAGGCAAATTCAATCCAATAAAAAAATTTAAGCTTTCGCCAGCTCTTCATAAAAATCTGCGCTGGTTAATATTCCGTTATAAAAATTATTCATATTAAGGTGTTCATCGGGTGAATGTGCATTCTCATCAGGCAGACCGAATCCAAGCAGCACTGTTGGGGCTTTCAGGTATTCTTCCAGAGTAAATACAATTGGAATTGAACCCCCTTCTCTCATAAATACCGGCTCTTTTCCGAAACCCGCTTTCAGCGCTTTGATCGCCGCTTTATTCCATTTGCTGTCGATTGGCGAGATCCACGGCTTGCCGTGGTGCTGACCGTAAACATCAGCTTTAATGCCTTTAGGAGTTATCTTCTTCACAAACTTTATGAAAAGTTCTGCAATCTTATCCGGGTCCTGGTTTGGCACCAGCCTCATGCTTATCTTTGCAGATGCTTTAGAGGGCAGCACGGTTTTTGCGCCTTCGCCTGTGAATCCGCCCCATATTCCGTTGCAGTCAAGCGTTGGCCTGGACCAAATTCTCTCCAGTGTGCTGTAGCCTTTTTCTCCGGCAAGCTCATCTACTTCAAGTCCTTTTGCATATTCATAATCACTGAACGGCAGCTTCTCAAAATTTTCTTTTTCCTCTTTGCTAAGCGGCGCAACATCATCATAAAATCCGTCAATTAAAATGTGACCGTTATCATCCGTCATTTTGCTTATCATTTCAGCAAGCGCGTTTATTGGATTCTTAACAGAGCCGCCGTATTGCCCGGAGTGCAGGTCGCGGTTCGGTCCGGTTAAATCTATCTGCATATAGCATAAACCGCGCAGGGCATACCCTAGAGCAGGCTGCTCTTTGGAAAACATTGCTGTATCTGATACAACAATTACATCGCATTTAAGAAGCTCTGTATTTTCTTTTATAAAGGTACCCAGGTTCATGCTGCCGATTTCTTCTTCGCCTTCTATAAGCAGCTTAATGTTAACGGGAAGTTTTTTATTCTGTGATAAGTGCGCTTCTATTGCCTTAAGGTGAATGAATACCTGCCCTTTATCATCGGCAGAGCCGCGGGCATAAAGATTATCACCCCGCACTTCAGCCTCAAAGGGAGGCGATGTCCATAATTCAATGGGGTCAACCGGCTGTACGTCATAATGCCCGTAAATCAGAACAGTTGGCTTATCTTTGCCGGCCTCAAGCCACTCGGAATAAACAACAGGGTGTCCCTTGGTTGGGTACACCCTTGCGTTTTTCATCCCTATAGATTCCATATGGCTCTTTAAATATTCAGCGCAATCAAGCACATCCTGTTTATTTTCAGGGTTTGTGCTGATGCTTGGATATTTTAAGAATCCTTTAAGCTCATTTAAATAACGTTCGCTGTTTCCTTTAATAAAATCTGTAATGTTGCTCATAGTTTTCGTTTAAAATTATTTACCGCAGAACTTTTTAACCTGTTCCTGCGCAAATGTATCATTCGGTTCAAATGTCAGGTATTTCTGGTAATCCGCGCATGCTTCAGCATTTTTTGAAACACCTGCAAAATTATTTGCGCGCCATAAATAAGCGCTTGCAATGTTTGGATTAAGCTCCATGCTTTTTGTAAGTATTTCAGCGCCTTTATCAAATTCGTTCAGGTAAAAATCGCATATACCTGCATATACATATGCTGCAACGTTTAGTATTCCAAGCTCAATAGCTTTCCCGAATTTAACACGCGCATCTCCGTATTTCTGTTCGGCAAACAATGCCTTTCCGTATTCAAAATATGTATTCTCGTCATTTTCATCTAATGCAAGCGCTTTATCAAGCATTGCATAAGCCTGTGAATATTCTTTTTTATCTACATATATTTTAGACCATTTCTGGTAATCTTCAGAATTCAGGTCTTCTTCCTTAACTTTCTTAAAATACTGCTCAGCTTTATCGTATTCCTTTTTTTCTATCATTACATAAGCAGTGTATTTATTGGCTTCGCTGTAATTTGGATCAATAGCCAGCACATCGTTTAATATCGTTAAAGCTTCATCATATTCTCCTTTGCCGTATCTTGCTTTGGCAAGATATGTTTTTCCTCTTGGAGAGCCGGGTACAAGCTGGTCATACCTTTCAAATGCTTCGATTGCATCAGTGAATTTATCCAGAAGGTAAAACATGAGTCCCTTTTCAAAAAATGCAGGCGCAAAGTTATTATCAGCTTCCGAAGATTTAATATAGTTTTCCAGCGCAGCGCTGTATTTTTTCTGCTTAAAAGAAATTTTACCAAGCCCGAAAAGTGCCGGTGCATAGTTAGGCTTATACTTTAATGCCTGGTCATAGTTTGATTTTGCAGGATCAAAAGCTCCGCGGGCAAGGTATGCATCTCCAAGCCCTACATATATCATCGGGTTTTTGTCATCATAAGTTTTAGCCATTGTAAGCGAAGTAATTGCTTTATCAACTTTTCCGTCTGCAATAAAATTTTCAGCCTCAGAGCTTAATACATCAATAATGGTGGCAATCTCTTCTTTTTCAAGATCATCCTTAGTTTTGTTCAATGGAAGGTATTTTTTTGCGGTTTCAAACTGCGATGCAGCACCGCTGTAATTTTTCTGCGATGAATAAAGCTCTCCAAGCACTGAATATGCTTCCGGGCGTTCATCATCTTTTTTTACTGCATCCTTCAGGAATTTCTCCGCGTCTTTTTCAGAGCCTGTCTGGAAAAGCGCAATTCCATAATAAAGATTTGCTTCGTATGAATCCTTTGATACACCTTTTAATAAATTCAATCCGCCAACATAATCCCCGTTTTTTACAGCTTTTATACCCTTTTCCAGGTTATCCTGAGCATTAATAGCTGCGGCAAATATTACAATAAACGTAACTGTTCTTAACAAAAATTTAGTAAACATGTTCATTTTATTAAATTTATAGTTCCTGATATTTTAATTCTCTTATAGTATTAAATTAACTTGTCTTATTCTATGTTTCGGAATTCTGCAATAATATCTGTAACAATTTGTAAATACAAACCCTAGTTAAGCTGTATCAGTTTAACGGGCTGTGTTACCGGTACAAGCCCAGATTTAAGTACAATCCGCTGCCCGTCGTATGATGCCATAAAACTTATAAAACCAACAGAAAGGTTCATCGAAGATTCCGTTGAAAAAATGTATGCCTCTGTTATAAGCGGGTATGTTTTGTTGGCAATGTATCCCTGGTGAAGTCCAACGTAACTGCCAACAGCGCCTGTGTTAGGATCAACAGCTGCAATCTTTAATGGCTTAACAGATTCATCAAGTGTATCATTTGAAACTGTTATCCACGCCATTGAGATAAATCCAATTGAATTCTCGTTTTCTTTTATTTCCCTCATCATCTGTGATGAAGTGCTGCATATCACATCAGTTGGCGCAAATTCTGCGCCAGCAAGAACTTTTTCTTTGAATATATCATGAATCGAGGCATTTTTACGGGCTATATATACTTTGATTTTGCCTTTATAAACATCTTTATTATCCCCGTCCATATCTTCCCAGTCCTTCTGCTCACCGGTGAATATTCTTTTCAGTTCATTATAATTTATCTTAGTAAGCGGATTTTTGGGATTTACAATAACACCGATCCCGTCAAGTGCAAAAGGTGTTTTTTTTACTTCAATTTTATTCGATGCAAAAATATCAGCTTCATCTTTAGTGAGGTCTCTGCCCACAACTATTGTTTTATAGGTACCGTTATTCAGGTCAGCTATAACTTCCTTTGTCGTTTTAATTTCAAGATTCAGTTTTGCTTCGCTGTTTAGCCTCATAAATTCTGATGCTTCTTCCTTAACTACAGGAGAAATTCCTTCATCTACGCCTGTAGTAAGCTCACCTGTAGTTGAAACAGATTTTTTTACAGTGTAATCGCAGGCTGCAAAAAGCAGCAGGCTTAAAGCTGCATTAAAAAAAAGCAGTTTTTTTAATATATGTTTCATATTTATTAAAACAAATTTAGGTGAGAATTGGTTTTATACATCATCTTCATCGTTATCGTAATATCTCAGTTTTCTGCCCTGTGTTTTGGATTTTAAGTATGCATTATATGCCCTGAAAATTCCGTAAACCGTTAATACACTTCCGAAGATCCAGCGGAAACTTTCGTTACCCCTGAATAGCTCGCCGGTATTATAGGCACCTGTTAAAATAAGAATTCCCATCACCATAAAGATGAGGGAAATTCCAATAGTAAAATAATTATATACTTTCAATTAATCTCTCGTTTCATTATAAAGCTGAAACGATCATACGGAAAAAAATAATGCTGCCTTTAAAGGCAGCATTATAAAATTATTTCAGCTTAAAGTTGAACGGAACTGATACCCATACTTTAACGGGCTTCCCGTTCTGAAGACCCGGTGTAAACTGCAGGTTACCTGCTTTATCTTTTACTTCATCATGAAAAACATCCGGTCCGCTAACAGAACCAACTTTAATTACATTTCCGTCAGGTCCTACCAGAACTTTTACGGTAACTCTTCCTTCCATGCCAGCTTCTCTTGCAATTTCAGGATATCTCATAGAAGACCTTACCTGTGAAAGATTAACGCACTCAGGAGCCTTTTCTACTTCAAAAGACTGGTAAACAGTTTTTTCTTCAACAACTTTTTCCTTCTTTTCTATCTTTTCTTCAATTTTCTTTTCTTCAACTTTTACGTTGCCGGTAAACTGGAATTTTCCGGTATCATTATTGCCAACAGGTGCTTTAATTTCTTCAAGCTCCTGCTGTGTTTTAATTGTCTGCTCTTCTGCTTTTTCCTTAGCTACAGGTTCCGGTGTTAAAGCAGTAAGATCTTTAGGCGGCGCAACAGGCGGTTCCTCGATCTTTGGCGGAGGCGGTTCTTCTTCATCAGTTGCAGAAGGCGGCGGTTCAAGATCACTTACATTTATAATCCTTTGCTGCACATCACTTTTTTTCTGTTCTTCCATTTTGCTTATGTAATTGGCAAACAAATATGTGCCAATTATAAAGCCATGTATCAAAATTGCAAAAATTAATCCGCGCTGCAGAAACTTCTGGTATGTTTTCTTAAGCTCTGTCGCACCGTATCCTGAGTTTTGCAGGATTTCTATATTATCGGTAACCATAGTACCTCCGTTAAAAAATAAAACAATTATTAAAATCTTTAAAATTTATACATATTTTGTATAAATTTTGTTCCAATTTACATAATCACGAACTGCATTATAGATAAAAAAGAAAAAAAATACAAGCCCACTTTTTGCAAAAAATATTAAAAAAAACGTTAATTTTATCCGCTACCCTGCTTAAATAACTATTTAACTTTACCCAGGAAAAAATCTACATTATCTTTTGCAAAATTAACAAGGTCTCTTGCTGATGCTTTGCCTTCAGGTGAGGCCATTGCTGCGTTAAAAGCATCCATATCCTCATAATACATTTCCGTCATCATAAAATATGCGGATTCTGTTCCCGGAAGTACCTTAAGCTTTGATACTTCGGACTTTATCAGTCCTGGAATTTTTTTCAACAAGCGGCATATGTTTTTCAAAGTAATGTTTTTCAAACATTTCCAAATCTGCCGGAGTTTTATACATCGCTACAAGTTTAACCATATCAATATTATATTTAATTATCTGTTTGGCGGAAAATACGGAAGAATACCAAGCGGATTATGAACATACTTTTTTACCATTTCCGGCCCAACCGCAATCTGAAAATTTCCTTTAGGAAGGCTGTCCTCATCTGAAACACCGAAATTTTCTGACAGGTTCTCAGCACTTTTTATATCCGCTTCTGTATAAATATTTTCTTTTTTAAGCCTGTCCGGTATATTCTGTATTACAGGGATAAAGAAAGGCAGTATCTGTTTTTCCGGTATCTCCTCTTTCGAAAGAATATTAACACCGCTTTTTGGAATGACTGTTCCGTCCAGTATAAACTTTTTCGGCGGATTTAAAAAATACCTTCCTTCCATAATTGAACCGAGATTATATGCAAGCATATTAAGGTAATCATCCTTGGTATACTCAGCGTCATTTTTAAAATCAGCCGGTGTAAATGCAACAATCCTGTTGGTATGTCCTTTATGTGCCAAAACCAATGTACCAATGCTGCATTGTTTAAACAAAGCCTTAACATCCTCATTCCGCATCCTTACACAGCCATGGGATGAAGGTCTAATCCCAAGATGAACATAATATCCTGTTCCCGGCAGACCGTGAAACCCTACACCCATATTGAATGCCATAAAGTAATTAAGCTGCGAATTGAACTGCGAAGATTTATGAGCTTCGTTCATATGGAAAATTGCAAACAATCCCGGTCTTGAATCAACGCTCTTATGAGCTCCGGGAATTCCGGATGAAACCGGATAAGTAACAGTTCTTCCGTCTCTGTGATGTACATAGATCCTCTGCTGGTCTATTCTGAACTCTATCCATATATCTTTATCAGTATAAACCGTATCGCGCAGGTTCTTTGAAAACTCCTCCGCTGCAAGCAAAGCCGATAGGCTTATCTTTGGTTTATTGTCATCTGTTTCAATTTCCTGTACAACTGGTTTTATGTTTTTTTTCAGCTTTGAATCCTGAGAAAAACCCATAAATAAAAATACACATAACAGCAGCGGTAAAAGATATCCAACAGTGCTGCCGGTATTTGCTGCCGGCGGGTCTGACTGTTCCCCCGCATCAGATATTTCTGCCGCCGGGGGTTCAGTGTTTTTTTCCTCTAATTCAGTATTTTTATTCAGTTCTTCCAAGTATTATTTATTTGCTTCTTTTTCCAGCCAGTCCATGGTAACAGATTTGGGCCTGGTAATTGGCTCACCCATAGCGCGGCTTAATATAAGCTGGGAATTAATACCAAGTGATCTTGATACACTGAATATTACAGTGTAATATTCAAATTCCTTTACACCGTAATGATACAGAAGAGCACCGGTAGCAGCATCCACATTAGGCCAGGGGTCTTTTGCTTTGCCCTGCTCAATAAGCAGGTCAGGAACTATCCTGAAGAGCTTTTCAACCATTACAAAACGGTCATCATTCGGGATAACTTTTTTGCCCCATTCCAGCGAAGCTGTAAAACGCGGATCTGTCACTCTTAAAATTGCATGACCATAACCGGGGATAACAAGTCCCCTGTCAAGCCTGTCTTTTGCAAATGCACGGAGCTCATCATCGCTGGGCACTTTGCCAAAATGGTTAAGTGTTTCTAATATAAACTTCAGGCATTCCTGGTTAGCAAGTCCGTGCAGCGGACCTGCAAGACCGTTCAGGCCGGCGGCGAGTGAAAAATAGACATCGCTTAAAGCAGAACCAACTACGTGCGAAGTAAATGCGCTCACATTTCCGCTTTCATGGTCGCTGTGTACAACCATATACATTCTCATCAGCTTATACCATTCTTCCTGATTGCCCTCGATACCCAGCATGTGTGCATAGTTAGCTCCCCAGTCCAGGTCTTTTTTGGGAAGAATTTTTTCTCCCTTTCCGAAACGTTTCCTGTAAATTGCAGCAGCAATTACCGGCATTTTTGCGATCAGGTCAAGCGAATCTTCGAGTGTATATTCCCAGAAAAGATCTTTCTTTAAACCTTTGTCATATTCTGCCCGGTATTTTGAATCATTACCGAGAGCTGTAACAAGTGCACTCAATACATTCATCGGATGAGCATCAGCAGGAAAAGCATTTAGTATATCCCATACATAATCAGAAACATTCATCCTTGAATTAAGCTCTTTTTGCAGGTCTTTTGATTCTGCTTCTGACGGCAATTCACCGGTTAGCATTAACCAGAGTATATCTTCAGGCAGCTTATTGGTTAATTCAAGAATCGGGATTCCCCTTATCTTCAATCCGTAATCAAGACCAACTTCAGATGTATCGCAGATTAATGCTTTTATACCTCTCATGCCGCCCAGAACCTGCTCAACAGTTACCTGTGATATGACCTTCGAGCCGTGGTTTTTTCCCAAATTCCGTACTCGTTCTTTCAAATCCGGAATTTGAGAAGCAAGTTTTGCTTTCAACATTGACATGTTAATTAATTTACTTCCTTTCTTTAAAAATATTATACTATATGAAAAATTTTGCCGAAACACCGCCCGATCTTTGAACAGAAAAAAAATTTTACGTTCAAATATCAAAATTACAAGCTATAAGTACCTAATAATCTGTTTTGTAATTATTTCTGATTTAAAAGGCTGAACTGCAAATATATCTTAATTACAAATAATTTAAAAGGTTAAAAACCCTTTTTAAACGTTAAATTTTTGTGAAATTAAAACTGCAGTTTTGTTCAAAAAACAAGGGTTCACTGATTATAAATATCTGTTTTGCATAGAATTATATTTTTTTGCATATCATCCTTATAAACGGGATATTTTTTCTGATACAAAACTCTTCATGATTTGTATCAACAGGCAGCTCCCATTGGTCTTGCTTAACATATCTATAACTGAATTTGCCATACTGATCCAGTACATCTCTCTGAAATTCATCAACTTCGGGAACATCGGTCATTAAAAAAAGCTGACCGCCGGATTTTAATACGCGGTGAATTTCAGCAAGCAGCTCAACGGAAAACGCCCTGCGTTTATAATGTCTTTTTTTTACCCACGGGTCAGGGAAAAAATAAAATACTTTTTCTATTGAGCCGGATCTAATAAACGGCAGACCGTTCACAGCGCTGTACCAAAGCGCTTTTACGTTGGGCAGCTTTTCTCCTGATGTAACGCTTTCAATCCACTCAACAGCACTCTGTCTTACTTCAAATCCAAGTATGTTTATATCTTTGTGAATAAGCGACATCTCAATCAGGAACCTTCCGAGCCCGCAGCCAATATCAAGCATAGCAGGAGGTTTTCCGTCTGCAAAAATCTCTGACCAGTCTAATTTATTATACACAGGCGGGTAAAGAAAGTTATTTCCCTTATGCTGCTTAAGCGGGAAATAAAGCACAGGGTTTGCATGATGCCTTATACGCGGAAGCGGGTATTTAGTGTAATCAATTTTCTTCACCCGCAAAAATAAAAATGATTGAAAAATTTAAAAAGGATAATAATACAGCAGCACAGATAATAGTCTTTAGATAAATACCCTGCGCTGCTTTACAGACAGACTTCAGGATTTTGAGCGCTCCAGCTCCAGCAGCCATTGCTTGCGCCATAGACCGCCGCCGTAGCCGCCAAGCCTGCCGTCTTTATTCACAACCCGGTGACAGGGCAGAATTATCGCTATACGGTTCATTCCGTTGGCTGTGCCAACAGCGCGGGAAGCGCCTTTAAATCCAGCTTTCTTTGCAAGCTCAATATATGAAACTGTTTTGCCGTAAGGAATTTTTTTCAGGTTTTCCCATACTTTAACCTGGAAATCAGTGCCGGGATAAATCAGCGGAGTTTTAAAGCTTTTTAAGTTACCGGTAAAATATTCATCAAGCTCAAGCTTTGCCTGCTCTGTATGCTGATTGCTTCCGGGAACTATTGATGCATTGAATCGTTTCCGCAGAGTCTTCATCTGGTACTCCAGCATTCTGCGGTCGCTGAACTCAATTAAGCAAACACCTTTTGATGCTGCGCCGATTATCATCGGTCCAAGCCTGCTTTGATAAAGTGATGTAACAATACACTCTGTACCGGCTGATCTGCCCGGCGGTTTGCCGAACTGTTTGGAAAATGCATCACGGAATCCCGAGTGCGAATCATACCCGTTATCAAATATCACATCATCAATTTTAGAGCCTTCGCGTATATTCATCAATGCATTTCCCAGCCTTCTGCTGCGCTGGTAAGCGTGAAAGGTCATCCCGTAATTTTTCATAAAATACCTTCGCGCTTTTTCAGGCTGCACGCCCATTGCTCTTAACTCACCATCTCTGATCTTCTTTTCGGTTGAAGAATCAATTTTCTCAAGCAGCTTTTTAACCCAGTCAGGGTGTGTGCCTGAAAGCTCCATAGGTCTGCATTTTTTGCAGGCTCTGTAGCCTGCAAAAA
>LLZO01000062.1 GCA_001567545.1 Candidatus Tepidiaquacellales bacterium OLB5 | reverse complement strand
AAAAAGAATGCAATTTTATAACCAATCTCATCATCATTGCTCTTAGAGTCCGATGCTTCGCTGTTTATTAATCCCCTCTTTATTCTGACAGTAAAATAAATTGTTACAATCAGGCTGTAAAGGAAACTAATGCATAGCAGTATCAATGCTGCAACTTCTGTAGCCCTGTCTGCAGCTAAAAATGAAGCAGCAATTGCAAAAGCAGCAGAACCGAATAAAACAAGAAAAACAGGTACAGCTATTAATTTGTTATAATTGAGACCAATACCTGCAGAACCGGAACTTTTATAGGTAAAATAACCATCCTCTGGATTTATTCTGTTTTCATAATAAACAGAATAAAAATTCCAGTACGATACGAAAAGAAACGGTACAGCTGCTGCTGCCATTATTATCAGCATATTGTCCTTTTCACCGCTTCCTATAATAACCAAAGCCGCAGCAATTAAAGCAAATATCAGGCCGCTTGATATGAATATAAACTTTCTCAAATATTCAGGATTACTCTACTTTGATAATCTGCGACTGATCGTTTAAGATTATCTCAGGTTTCCCCTTATAATCCTCTATCTTACCGGTAATAGTCATAATTGAGCCCTTTTTAACATCTGCGTAGCTTACACCGTTGTTGCCGGGTTTAATTACAGCAACAAATGTTGCATTTGGATGCGGTTCATCGAAATTTATCAGTACGGTTCCTTTATTTGAAACAAATATTGAAGCTACAATTCCCCGTACTATTTTTGTTTCACCTATAAAGTTTTTCGCATCTTTTGTTGATATAGTATCCTGAGCATAAGAGGTTGTGATTATACCAATAATAAAAAATAAAATCAGGAATAATTTGTATTTCATGTTGATTTATAATTAGATTAACATTTTTTTAATATTTACCTTCTTTAAGCTTATCGAATGTATAAATTCCGGCTTCATGTCCATCCTGCCAGATCAGCTTTAATGCATAATTGCCAACCATCTCAATTTTTACCAGGGTAAGCTGTACAGAAGACAATAACGGGATATATGTACCGGGTTTATTTTCTCTTTCGGTAATACAATAGGCGCATGGGCAGCTTTTCCTCAGCTTTGCAAGCTGCAAAACTGATTCGCTGTTATCATCCCATATTATATTCAGAAACCGGGAATCTTTTATTTTGATCTTAAGAGGTAAAATTATTTATCCTTTCAGGAATTTTTCCGCTTCTAAAACATCATCTTCACTTCCGATAAATAAAGGGGTTTTCTGGTGGAGATCGAGCGGAACAATTTCCAGAATCCGCTGTGAGCCGTTCGAAGCCCTGCCGCCTGCCTGTTCAACAATAAAAGCCAGGGGATTTGCTTCATACAGCAGCCTCAGCTTGCCATTAGGATTCTTTGAATCACCGGGATACATAAACAATCCGCCGTATAACAGGTTGCGGTGAAAATCTGCAACCAATGAGCCAACATATCTAGCCGAATAAGGTCTTCCCCGTTCTTTATCGTTTGATTTAAGGTCGTTAATGTATTTTTT
>LLZO01000061.1 GCA_001567545.1 Candidatus Tepidiaquacellales bacterium OLB5 | reverse complement strand
TTTTCGTTTGACAAAGATACATTCTTGCTATCAGTAGCAGGTTTGGGTGATTTGTGCAATCCTGAAAAGACTTTACAGATTGACAGTAGAATTTTTCAAAAAGCAGAAGCCGAAACAGAAGAAGTTGAAATTGCAGAAGTAGAAGAAACCGAAGATGATACGGAAGATGCACCAAAAGAAAAGAAGCTTACCAAAAAACAACAAGCCGAACTTTTAAGAAGAACGGTTGACACAGTTGGAAAAATTGGAGAACCCGGAGAACAGATTCAGAATGTAATTTCTGTAGGAATGCTCAGCGAAGGTTGGGATGCAAAAACCGTAACGCATATAATGGGTTTACGGGCATTCAGCAGCCAGTTGTTGTGTGAGCAGGTTGTAGGTAGAGGTTTGCGAAGAACTTCCTATGATGTAGGCGAAGATGGTTTATTTGAACCTGAATATGTAAACATTTTCGGTGTTCCGTTTACTTTCTTACCACATGAAGGCGGACAAGACGGCCCGCCACCACCGCCACCAAAACCAAAAACTGAAATAAAACCTGTAAAGGAAAAAGCAGAGCATGAAATCAGTTTCCCGAATGTGGTGCGAATTGACCACATCTATAAACCACAATTGACGCTGAATTTGGGTAAAGTGAAATCACTAGAACTTGACCCATACGATTCAATTACAGAAGCGGAATTAGCTGCGATTATTGCAGGGAAACCAAATCCTGCGGCACTTTCGGAAATTGACCTGAAAGAAATTGCAGAAACATTCAGACTGCAATCCATCATTTTCAGAATTGCATCAACCATTTACAATTCAGAGAAAAAACCTGACTGGAAAGGAAGCAAAGAAACATTCCTGATTCAACTCATTAGCATTATTGAGAAGTTTATCTACTCAAATAAAATCGTTATCAAAAATCCTTTATTCAATCAAGACGAATCAAGGAAACGAATTTTGATAATGCTGAACATGAATAAAGTTGTTCAGCACATTTGGAACGAAATAAGAGCAGTTAATACAGAAGCATTAACACCCGTATTCGACAAAGAAAATCCAATCCGTTCAACATCTGACATCAGAACTTGGTGGACAAGCAAACCCAATGAAGCGTTTGACAAAACACATATCAATTTTGTGGTTGTTGATAGCAAATGGGAATACCTGGAAGCCAAAACAATCAATGAATCAAATGTTGTAGAATCGTTCGTAAAAAACGACCATTTGAATTTTGTGGTTTACTACAATTATCAAGGTGTTGTAAGACGCTTTTTCCCTGACTTTCTTATCAAACTGACAACAGGCGAAAACCTAATTGTAGAAACCAAAGGACAAGACAACGAACAAAACAAAACCAAACGAGCCTATCTTGACGAATGGTGCAGAGCTATCAATCAGCATGGAGGTTTTGGAAAATGGAGTTGGGCAGTTTCATTTGACCCGAACGACCTTGACCAGATATTGCAAAATTCTGCATTAAGTTTTAGCGGACACATTTTTGCTGACACTGATAATTACAATGTTGCCGAAAAGATATTTGATGCAACAATCAATTTCTTCGAGACATCAGGCTTTGAAATTTCAGAAGAAGGAAAAATTAAACAAGGTTCTTGGTTCAAAGAAAAAGTCGTATATAAAATCAAAAACGTTTTCAGAAGCAAAGAAGCCAAAGAAATTTTCGACAAGACAAAGAAAGCGATTGAACTTCAACAAATAGAAGTGCATCAATCACAAGCAAACAAGAACAACGCAGAAGCGGCAGCAGCTTTGTTGACAGCAGTTAAAGACGTTCCATTCTTTGCGACAAAGATGGGTTCGTTAGTTATCATCAAGACAACTGACCAAAACGGGAAGGTACAAGTAATCACAAGACTTCTGACAACAGAAGAAACAATCTTTTACGACCAAAATCCCGCATTACTAAACAACCCTATTGAGTTATTAAACAGTTTGAATAATAATGGTGACAAGAAAAGACTGAATTAGCCAACGCATTTGGTGGCACATTTGTAAAACCGCACAAGCCAACGCTAAAGCCAAGTTTTGCAAAAGAGCCACCAAGCCAACGCACCAAGACACCGTAAACAATGGACAACAGAGCAACGACAGACAGAAGGGCAGCTTGTAACATGGGTTTTGCAAAATGGCGGCTGACGTGCTTCTATGACAGTTTTGTGCAAGGTTTAACATTCGTAATTCTAATGAACTTTAGTGCTGGAAATCCGCCACTTCGCAAAGCCCAAAACCGTTATAGGCGATTTTAAGGACGACACCACTACTAACAAACAGACAAAAAATAAAAATGAGTTTTTACGCAAAAATCAAAGACCAAGTAACCGAACTGACAGGACAGTTCAACTACCCCAATGACGGCACTGCATTCGGACATTTTATTTTACGTGAGTGCTTCAACAAAATCATAGACTTTGAATATGATGGAACAGACTATGATAGTTTTATCAAAGACCATATTGTTGATATGGCAAACGACTTGGGAAATGATGCGATTTTTACCAATCAGAAAAACCGTGAAATAATTGTTTTTCAATTCAAGTATTCCAATGGACAGCTTTTAAACACCAATGAAATAAAGAAAAACAAAAAAATTCATTGACTGGATTTTAAACATAAGTCCAGACCATTTGACACCAAACCCAAAACTGAAAAAAATACTTGATGAAGAGATTTCGCTAATTCTAACGCCTGAGAATATTGCAACAAACAATTACAGTGTTAGCTTCTACTACATTGACAACGGATTTGAAGGAACAATAAAAACAGACATTAAAGCCCTTTACACCAATTACAATGACAAGGACATTAACTTTCAAATCAAGTTTTACAACTATGAAGAACTCGAAGAACTTTATGACGACATAGAAATTCCAAAGAATGAAGTAACATTGAAGGTTGTTCCCAATGAATATTTCATTAAAAAGGTAAGCTATCACGACACTATTGAAACGCCAGTTGAAACAATAGTAACAAGTATTATGGCTAACTCATTAAAGCCAATAATAGAAGAAAAGAAAGAGCTAATACTTGCTTTGAATGTTCGCTATTACAAAGGCGAAAATGACATAAACTCAAAAATAAAGACTGAATATTCCAAAGGGAAAAAATCGAATTTTTGGATTTTGAACAACGGTATAAATGCCGTTTGTGAAGATTTTGAAATTGACAACGGTTCTTTAAAAATTAAGAATTTTCAAATCGTTAACGGTGGGCAAACAACAAAGACACTTACAAGAATTGTAAATGATTTGCCTGATGAAGTCCAAATATTAATGCGACTTACAAAAATCAAAGACAAAACACAGACCTCAAAAATATCAATGGATATTGCTGTTGCGAGCAACAGCCAAAATGCGATTAGTGCAAGGGATTTGCATTCAGGTGACAGAATACAAAACAAAATATTCGCCAACCTTGATGCAGTTGGCATCTTCTATGACAAAAAAGATGGAGAATGGGCGACACTTTCAAAAAAGAAATACCGCAATCCATTTGGCAATAGTCCAATGCACTTGAAAATACATAACACGGACTTGGGTGTTGCATATCTATCTTTCTATTTACAAGTTCCTATCTCAACGGCTGGTAGACATAAACTTGTTTTCTCTGAAATATACTATGACCAAATTTTCAGTATGACGACAAACGAAGACGACCAATTTTATAAGCTAATGTTGGCTTATAGAATTGCGGAACGAGTAAATCGTATCAAGACTGAAAAATTGAACAGTTACGAAATTCTTCAGAACAACTATATCAATGATGTTCTTGTAGCCTTAGCAGGTATTTACTTTTTCAAAGATAACCTCACAAAAATTGCGACTGTTGAAGATTTGACAGAGAAACTTAAAGAAGTAAAAGGACAACCAAACATTAACTCAACAGAGAAATACACATTAAATCTTGACCCAACCTTTGACGACTTTATCCTTAAAGAAATCGGTTTAGTTCAAAATATACTTGACGTAAAGAAAGAAGCAAAGAAAGAATTTGCAAATGCCGACTGGATACCGAATGACACAAACAACTGGTTAAAGAAAGACGGAACATACAGAGAAATTTATGAGAAGGTCATTAAAAAACTGAAACAATAATCGTGGACGGACAAAGAAAAACCGCCTATAACACGGGTTTTGCGTCAGGCGAGGTGACGTGCAAACTTGGAGCTTTATGCTTCCATTCAAGTTTAGTGCTGGTTGACAGTTTTGTGCTCCGAAACCCGCCCGAACGCAAAGCCCTAACCCGTTAGCGG
>LLZO01000060.1 GCA_001567545.1 Candidatus Tepidiaquacellales bacterium OLB5 | reverse complement strand
CCACGAAATAGCTTTGTAAGCTTTGCTTTTGCGTCAGGTAAATACCTGACGCTACGAAATAGCTTTGCAAGCTTTGCTTTTGCGTCAGGTGAATAACTGATGCCACGAAAAGATTTACAAACAGCACTGACACAGTCAGTGCACTCCAAAAAAAGATTATTTAAGTTCTGGCTTAAGGAATTTTGCAGTGACAGAGTTTTTTAAGTAGTTTTTTATAATATCTTCAGGAGTACCTTCGGCAATAATCCTTCCGCCAGCATCACCGCCTTCCGGACCTAGGTCAATTATCCAGTCTGCTGTTTTTATTACATCAAGGTTATGTTCAATAACTATCACAGTATTGCCTTTATCAACAAGCTGGTTCAGTACTTTTAAAAGCATGCTTATATCTTCAAAATGCAGCCCGGTTGTAGGTTCATCCAGAATATAAATTGTTTTTCCTGTTTGTATTTTTGAAAGCTCTGTGGATAACTTCACACGCTGTGCCTCGCCTCCGGAAAGAGTCACAGCAGACTGACCCAGCCTGATATACCCCAGTCCCACATCATACAAAGTCTGCAGCTTGCGTTTTAATGAAGGTATAGCTTCAAAAAACTTAACAGCTTCTTCGACAGTCATTTCCAGCACATCTGAAATATTCTTTCCTTTATACCTAACCTCCAGGGTTTCCCTGTTATACCGTTTGCCGCGGCACACATCACAGGTTACGTAAACATCAGGCAGAAAGTTCATCTCAATTTTCTTTAAACCGCCGCCTTCACAGGCTTCACACCTGCCGCCTTTAACGTTAAAGCTGAAGCGTCCTACCTTGTAACCGCGGATCTTTGCTTCTGGCAGCGTTGCAAACAGGTCCCGGATAAAAGTAAACAATCCGGTATAAGTTGCCGGATTGCTTCGCGGTGTTCTGCCAATAGGCGACTGGTCAACCTCGATTACCTTGTTCACATTCTTTAAACCCTCAATAGTATCGTATGGTAGCGGCGGTTCAGGTGATTTGAAAAATTTTCTTGAAAGAACACGGTAAAGAGTTTCATTAATAAGTGAAGATTTTCCTGACCCGCTTACACCTGTGATACAAACAAACTTACCCAGCGGCAGCTCAAGATACACACTTTTTAGATTATTGCCTTTTGCACCTTTAAGAACAAGTTTTTGCCCGTTGCCAACCCTGCGTTTTTTGGGTACTTCGATATTTTTTTTGCCGGAAATATATAATGAGGTAAGCGAATCTCCGTTTAAAGTGCCGGGTTTACCGTATGCAACAATTTTCCCGCCGTGTTCGCCTGCACCGGGCCCCAGATCTACAAGGAAATCAGCTTCCTGCATCATTTGTTTATCGTGTTCAACTACAATTACTGTGTTGCCTATATCGCGCAGATTTTTGAGCGATTTTATCAATAACTCATTATCCCTCTGGTGAAGTCCAATACTCGGTTCATCAAGAATATACAAAACTCCACGCAGCTGTGAGCCAATTTGTGTTGCCAGCTTAATTCTCTGCGCCTCGCCGCCTGAAAGCGTGCGCGCATTCCTGTCCAAAGTAAGATAATCCAGCCCAACATTCAGCATGAATTCTAGCCTGAGTTTAATTTCTTTGAGTATCTGTTTAGCGATGATCTGCTGCCGCTCATTCAATATCAAAGTATCAAAGAAATCCCTTGCTTTCCGAATCGAAAGGAGGGAAACAGCATAAATATTCTTTTTACCGTCGCTGGAATCAATCAAAACAGCCAGGCTTGAGGGTTTCAGCTTTCCGCCCCTGCAGGTTTCACAGGTACTGGAGGTCATAAAGCTTTCAGCCCAGTTAGAAATATATTCCGAGGTCTGGTTGCGGTAATAATCCAGTATTATTTTTTTTACACCCTGGAATTTGTGAGAATATTCCCTCTGTATTCCCCTTGAATCAACATACTTATAATTCCTTTTCTGGCTGTCGCCGTTCATAATAATATTAAGCTGCTCTTTGCTGAATTTTTTTAGAGGAGTATCAAAATCAAGCTTCCAGGATTCGATTAGCTGTTTTAAAACTGTAAAGGTCCAGTTGCTTCGCGGTTTTCCCAGCGGCGCAATTGCCCCTTCGGTGATGCTGAGATCATGATCAGTAATTATCAGGCGTTCATCCAGCTCTTTCCTTGCTCCAAGTCCCACACAATCAGGACACCAGCCATACGGCGAATTGAAAGAGAAAGAATTCGGTGCAGGTTCATCGAATCCGATACCGCAATTTGGACAGGCAAGTTTTTCGCTGAACAGCATATCACCCGAGCCATCGCTGTCGTTTTCTGTAATTATTACTATACCGCCTCCGAACCTCAGCGCGGTTTCAATGGAATCTGAAAGCCTTAAAGATGTAGCTTTTGTGACCATAATCCGGTCTACAACAATTTCTATATCGTGTATCTTATACCGGTCAAGCTTCATCTTTGGCTCGATATCCATTATCTTTTTATCTACGCGTACTTTATTGAATCCGTCTTTTTCAATCTGTTCAAAAAGCTCGCGGTAATGGCCTTTTCTTCCTTTAATTACCGGTGCAAGTATGTTTATTCTTTTTGTATCCAGATTATTCCTTATATGGTCAATAATCTGCTGAACACTCTGTCTTTGAACAGGCTCACCGCAGTTTGTGCAGTGCTGTGTTCCGCATTTTGCAAACAGCAGACGGAGGAAATCATAAATTTCAGTGACGGTACCAACAGTTGAACGCGGATTATGAGATATGGTTTTCTGTTCGATAGAAATTGAAGGTGAAAGCCCTTCGATCTTATCAACATCGGGGCGCTCTATTCCGCCAATGAACTGACGGGCGTAAGCGGAAAGTGTTTCAACGAACCTGCGCTGCCCTTCAGCGTAAATTGTATCGAATGCCAGCGATGATTTTCCAGAGCCTGAAATCCCGGTTATTACTACAAATCGGTCGCGGGGAATGTTAAGATCAACATTTTTTAAATTATGTACTCTGGCGCCCTGAATGGATATTTTATCTAGGAATGACAATTAGTTTATCTTAAATCCAATTTTTTGTTTTATTTCTTTTTGGGGAAACATTAAATCTTTTAAGGATTCAAAAATAGTTTTAATTTGAAGATCGTGTTTTATTGATTTTTTCTCAATCAGGTTAAGTTTCTTCCATAAATCTTTATTATCCAATATCAAATTCCTGAGTTTTACAAAAGTCCTCATAATTTCGATATTTACTAAAACTGCACGTTTACTTTTTATAACGCTGGAAAGCATTGCAACTCCCTGTTCAGTAAATGCATAAGGCATTCTTCTGGTACCGCCTCTTTTTGATATCACAAAATGTGATTTCAAAAGATTGAATACTTTTTTATTTAACTGAAACATAAAATCAGCAGGGAATCTATCTAAATTTCTTTTTACTGCCTGAACTAAAGCCCTGGTTTCAATATTATATAAAATTGCCAGATCTTTATCTACCATAACCTTTTGTTTTCGAATCAAAAAAATCCGGCTTTCAATTAATTCTGGTGGTATTAATTTTTTCATAAACACAAAATTTATTAAGTTTTAAAGTTAACTGAAAATGCTTGAAGAAAAAATGAATTAATTCAGTTAGAAGGGCTGAAATGTTGATAATACTTGTTTAAGTATTAATTTACATATATTTTTGGATATGAGCTCAATATTATACTGGCACCCGGTGCTGGCGGTTACAATACTGTGTTTAATAACACTTTTTATATCATTTGCGGGATTAAAGCTTGTCCGCAGGTATTTTCCAGAAGAAGTACTAAGGGATAATCATGAAGCAGGCGGGTTTATTTTCAACGCATTCGGACTTATTTATGCAGTACTTGTTGCATTCGTTGTTTTTGCCACCTGGACTGAATATGATAATTCCAAGAAAAATATTGACCGTGAATCAATTGAGCTGACAGATATCTACAATAATTCAAAAGCACTGCCGGATGATTTAAAACAGCAGGCTGACAGGCTTTTGAAAACTTATGCAGAAGATGTAATTAATGATGAATGGAACAAGCTTGAAAAAGGTATGATCAGCGAAAAAGCCGGGAACAGCTTCAGCGAACTTTGGGAATTTTATATTACAATTGATGTAAGTAAGCTTAAGAATGAACCCGCTTACAGTGAAACACTTAAACATTTAAACGACGCCCTTGAACACAGAAGGATGAGGCACTTTGATGCCAATAATAATATACCCGGTATAATCTGGAGCGTATTACTGTTCGGGGCATTTGTTAATATAATTTATACTTATTTCTTTTTTGCAAAAATATCAATCACCAGCTGCTGATGAGCTCTGCGCTTACAATATTAAATACTTTAATATTGTATATGATATTTCTGCTTGATAATCCTTTCAAGGGATACATGAAAGTTGATGCCAGGCCGTTTGAGTATATTATTCAGCTTTTAAACAGCGGTGTGTAGATCTTCCCCATTTAAAAGGGGGAAGACACACTTTAGTGTGTCAGGGGGTAGTATTCAAATCTGATGTGTTTGTTATAATCCATTCATTAATTTTTGCCAGTACATTATTAAACCTGAATTGCACTTCATAATCAGTAAATCTTAAAACAGTAAAGCCAAGTGATTCAATATAGCTTTGTTTTTCCATATCTTTTTTTTCATTCCCATAATGTGAAGCCCCATCTAATTCAATTACCAATTTTAGCTTGTAACAATAAAAATCAGCAATAAAATTGCCCATTGGTTTTTGACGTGAAAATTGAAAACCATTTAACTGTCTTCCTTTTATATGCTGCCAAAGTATTTTTTCTGATTGAGTCGGATTATTACGAAGTGTACGGGAATAATTTTTCAGGTAATTTTTATATTGTACTTTCATTGTAAAATTGTGTATAATTTTTACAACCCCCTCCGGTCCCCCTTTAACAAGGGGGAAGATTAACAACCCCCTCGGTCCCCCTTTAACAAGGGGGAAGATTAACAACTCCCTCGGTCCCCCTTTTATAAGGGGGAGGATTAACATCCTCTCAGTCCGCCTTATTTAAGTGAGTGAAACTGCTACCAAGGAGCTTTTAAGCCGAGGTTTGAAAGTTTGTCTTCAAATTCCAGCCGTTCGCGGTTTTTCTTAGGTTCACCGGCATCATTAAGCCAGTTAAACTGTTTTCCCAAAGCAACAGCTTTTTCTTTATCGCCCTGTGTCATTGCAGTAAGAACTTCCATTTCAAGTCTTGTTAAATGGCTTGAATTAACACGGTAATCAAGAAATGCTTCCCAGACTGCAGGACACCATTTTGCAACAATTTCATGTCCCATTATTTCAGCATAACGGCGAATTTCGTATTGTGCATGGGAATCCATGCGTAAATATAAAAAATGAAGAAGGTTATGCAGGTCAACTTTCCAGTAAGCTTCGGTATATGTGGAAAGAGGCAGGTCTTTACGTGCCTGTTCGCGGGCTATACCCATTTTTAAACGTTCATCATAAATTTCCCTTGCAAGTGTCTGCAGGTAACGTTCTTTTTCAGTTAATGTTTTTCCATCAGTATCCCCGGCAAATCCCGCTGAACCCTGCCTGTTTCCGGATGCCTGCAGGCGCCATTCCTGCTCGGCTGTTGTTTGCGCAGAATCAATTGCAACACTGTAACGTGTGGAATATTCATTTACGTTTGCTGTGCGGTGGCGTATCCACTGCCGCCAGCAGTCCATCGGTACCCTTACGTGGAATTTTATTTCGCACATTTCAAACGGTGTTGTATGGTGGTGGCGCATCAGGTAACGGATAAGACCGCGGTCTTCATGAACTTTTTTTTGTACCCTTGCCGTAAGAAACGCGCGCTGCCTGAACAATTGATTCATCAGAGCCCATATAATCAATTACCCGGATGAAACCATCATCCAGAACTTTAAAAGGTTTGCCCAGCACTTCATCCAGCGAGGCTACCCTTGGGCGTTCAAGTGATTCCATAACAGGGTTCTGTTCCGGTGTTTCTGTATAATCTTTGTTCAGCTCTTCTTTGTTTTCTGTCATCTGGAATGTGAGATTGTAGAGAGGAAAATCTGCAAAAATGCGGTTTTACTCTGAATTTTGGAAATAATTAATTGAATTTACGAAAATAGCTATTTCACAAAACAGATTAAAGTCTTTAAGATATATAAAAAAGCCCTGCTAAAGCAGGGCAATTTTAAAAAAAATTATTTACCCAGCCATTTATCACGGAAGGCGAGCTGCTCCTTGGTAAAATTATTTGATTCAGAGAACTCGTGCTTATACCGGGACCTAACGCCGGTTACATCAGCTTCAAGCTTTACCAGAGTTTCGCGTGTTCCTTCGAATCTTGAAACGATTATTTCGTATCCATCACCATTGGAAAAGCTGTTATCCGGTGATCCGAATACATCGTGCAGATTAAAAGGAGTTATCAAAGTCCGGTTCACCGCAACTATTTCATCACCGGGTTTAACACCTAGCTTTTGTGTAAATTTGCTTGGAGCATTAAGCTCAGCAAAATAAAACCGGAAAGTAGCCTTGTTCATAACAAATTCTACTTCCCCAAAATCTATCTGGTTGTATTTTTCCTTTGAATACTCAAGTCCCAGCAGTTTTGCAATTTTCCCAAGCGGCAGCGGTTCAGTGCTTTCAACACATTTGCGCAGGAACTCGCCAACAGCAGGAGCTGAAACACTTTCAAATTCTGAAATTAGCTGGTCATCCTCAAATGCATTATCCTTACCGTACTTTTTCATAAGTTCATGAAGCACATCCATAATTCCTTTCGTTCCTCCTGAGGATTCCCTTATGATAACATCCAGGCAGAAACCTATCAGCGCTCCTTTTTCATATACATTAAGATACTGGTTTTTGTACACTGTAAAAGCTCCGCGGCTCATATCTGTAAACGAAACAGAATTATCATAACGCTCTGCATTATTCATTTTACTTTGCATATTTTTACAGAACTCATCGATCTTTATCAGCCCGGCACGCAGCTGTACAAGATGAGCGGCATATTCAGTAACACCTTCATAAAGCCAGAGATGTTTTGACATCTTTGGATAATTAAAATTGAAATCGGCAATTTCTTTGCTGTGCAGGCTGAGCGGGGTAATAATATGGAAAAATTCATGAGCACTAACATGTTTAATAGATGACATGAATTCCTTCATTTTTCCCGATTCAGAATCAGGCATATAATACACAGAGGAATTATTATGCTCAAGCGCTCCGAATGCTTCGCCCGGTTCGGTATCGCCAACAAGGTACATAATAAAAGTATAGCTTTCTACCGGGAATGTACCGATATAGTTTTTATGTGCTTCCAGAACTTTTTTTACCTCTTCAGAGATCTGTGAAGAAGTTACATTTTTACCCTGTGAATAAACCGAGAACAGAACGGCTGCATTTCCCATATATATGGTTGTGGTATCAGGCCTGCAGTACATTATCGGGTTATCAACCAGTGAAAAGAAATCAGGAGCTGTGAATTTATCTGAATTTCCCGTTCGTTCTATCACACTCATAGAAGTAGCACCGTAGAAATCAGATGGTTTGGTGACAGACAGGGTGAATTCCGCTTTTGTAAATCCTTCAATGTAACCGAATAAAGCCTGGTTATTAAAAAGGAAATTTTTCCCGTCTTCAAAATTAGTACCGGCAGGATTAAATACTTTTACGCCGCGCTCGGTATCATCAAATGTATCTTCAACTTTATATGTTATTTTATACAGGCTGCCTGCACCGGATATTTCCCAGATATTGGTATCAGCCCTTACAACTGTCAGGGGATTGTTATTTTCATCATAAGCTTTTAAGCCGGTAACAAACCTGCCGTAATTATAAAGCCTGTAGCTTCCTGCTGTATATGCAGGCATCATAAAATTTAGTTTAGTAGTACTTAGTTTAGGAGTGATAAGCTCAATAAATAATTTATCATCTTCAACTTTTGTTATATCAACAAAGTACTGGTATGAGCTGTTTTGTACAACCTGTGCAGAAATGTTTATGGTAATAATAAATATTGCTGTTAGAATAGATAAGATATTCTTCATTATTTTTTGGGTCAATTGTTCTACTAATATATTAAATTATAGTGATTTATATAAGAGAAATTTTGGTAATAAAAAAACCGGGTATTTAACCCGGTTTAATTTTGAACAAAATTAACTTTATATTTAATACTATTTCACAAGCATAAGTTTCTTTATATCAGTAAATTCACCTGAAGTTAAACGGTAGAAATAAACACCGCTTGAAAGCCTGGAAGCATCAAAATTAACAGTAAATGAACCGGCATTCATTTGTTTATCAACCAGAGAGGCAACTTCACGTCCAAGTACATCAAATACTTTTAAAGTAACCAATCCATTAACAGGAATTGAAAAATTAATTTTTGTTACCGGGTTAAACGGATTAGGATAGTTCTGACCCAGACTATAATTTTCAGGTATACTGTTCCCGTTATTGGAAATTCCGGTAACAGCTGAAAGCCTGTCAATATAAAGCCTTTTATTTGCGCCGTCCTGGCCAATCCAAACAGCTGCTGCATCCCCTCCTGCATCATAATACTCAATAAGAAAAGGAATATATCCGTTAGCTGACCATCCGGGCGGGTGTTCGCTGAACTGGGTAGAAGCGGAAAACGTACCCGGTGAACCTGTAGAAGCGCTTGTATAATACATTCTGTCTGTAATATTTGTGGGAGCACCTCCCTGTAAAGAATCAGAATAATAAATAAGATCAACTCCTCCGGTGCCAACAGTAAAATGCTGAGCATCAAACCAATATTCATCACGTGAAGGCAGAGAGCCAATTACCACCTGTGTGCTCCATGAAACTCCTGCATCAACACTGTTAATACAATTCAGATTGATACTTCCCGTTGTTCCTGTGGTATAAAAAATCCATGAATTATTACGGTACTTAACCGGGGCAAACTGATCTCTGGTAGTACCGGCGGGTATAACTACTGTAAACGAGCCGACAGATGCAGCTGTTCCCGGAGCAGACTCCCTGTATCTTACAGTAAGTATTCCAAGCTGAAGTGTATCAGCAATAGGTGATAAAGCCTGATAATATGTTACAATTACAGTATCGCTTCCAGGGGGACAGTAAACCCTCGGGTGAGCTGCAGAACTGGTTACATTACCTCTAGTAGCATAACTGATGCCGCCGTTAGTTGTACCATACCTGTAAAGACTGTTTGTACCAAGAGTATCAACCCATAGATACATACTGCTTGATGGCGTGGTATGAACGTCAAAATCCCTGTAACCGCTGTTAAATGGTCTCAATTGACCATTAAGTACACTGATCGTAAAAATAAATGTCTGGTCTGTTAATAAATAACAATATATAGAATCATTTGCTGTTCTAATCATTTTTGTTTTTGTAACTCTCACGCTGGTAGGTCCAACGGAATATACAATAGACCAGTTGGCACCATTATTGGAAGACCTTAAAATATTCAAAGTATTACCTGCAAGAACGTTTGTATCGCTGACCGCAACATAAATACTAGAATTGGAACTTCTGTAAACCCCGGAATTTCTTCCGCGTGATTCAGTATTGGCAACTACATAATCGGTACCCCAGTCTGAAATGTTTCCTATATATGGAATTTCCGGGTTGTGCAGCGTGCCGGTCAATTTATCCTGCGAAAACGAAGGATTTAAAAACGGCAGCAACAAGAGTAACATCATGAAAAATTTGAACTTCATTTGAACCTCCTAATAGTTGTTTGGTTATTTTGTAAGATAGATAATTTTTTTGAATTTTCAACTATAATTATTAAGTTTTGATGATTTATTCAACAGAACCGGTAAAATAAAATTATTTCCATTAAATGAAAAAGCCGGTATAGGGGGTACGTGCTTATCCTGCTGATGTAATTTTAGAGAACATCAGAGAAATTACATCAAAACTTATTCTAAGTATATTATTTTACTAATATTAGTTTCTTAACTTCCTTATACTGCCCGGCAGTAAAACTGTAAATATAAGTACCGCTGGAAAGATTTGTTCCGTCAAACTCAATAGTATATATCCCTGCATCTTTCTTAGCATTAACTAGGACCGTAACAAGTTTTCCGAGCAGGTCGTACACACTTATATTTACATTAATATTTTCCGGGACCTGGTAATCAATATTACATTTTGGATTTGATGGATTAGGGTAGCTCTGGCTTAATCTATATTCATTTGGCTTTGAAATTATTACAGGCAGGGCAAGATCAAAATATTCATAATTCCCGTTATAATCTGTTTGTTTAAGCCTGTAAAAATATTTACCGGGCATCAGCTTTGCATCAGTATAATGGTATTCAGCTGGTTCATTGGTAGTTCCGTTGCCCTGTACAAATGTAACAATTACCCAGTCATTGCCTTCAGCTCTTCTTTGCACCTGGAAACCGGAATTATTAAGCTCATTTTCTGTTTTCCAGTAAAGCTTAACATTATTTTTTTCATTCGAGGCATTAAAAAGCGAAAGTGTGACAGGGAGAGCACCGGAACAAATAGTGCCACTGCCGGAAAAGCTTCCGTTAACGGTTACAATATCTGCGCAAACATCGGCTCCGGTTAGTATCTCGATCTGTGAATTGTTATCATAAACAATTTCACTTTGCTGTGCAAACAGATACGTGCAGCACAGAAGCGAACAGAATATTATAAACAGGATTAATACTTCTTTCATTTACCTGCATTTTTTATTTCTTTAGTACTTTCGGTTTTGTTAAGCTTATTTTCAAGCTTCGCGATTCTTTCCTCAATATTTTTCAGTTTTTCAATTTCCTGCGCTAATACCGAATTTTCTTCTTTCAGCCTGTCATTTTCGCTTTTCAGCTCCTGGACTGCTTTTACTACTACGGGCAGTAAATTGCCATAGGTTGCTTCCCATTTGTCAGGGTTATCCTTTAAAACCAGCTTAAGCCACTCTGCATTGAATTCATTCTGAACTGAATCCAGCTCCTGAGCTATAAATCCTGCAGTTGGACTAATTTCCATCTTAGTTCCGTCAGAGGCACTGTTATCATACCACTCGCGCCTGTCCCAGTTGAATTGTCGGGGTTTTAAGTGCATTATAAAGTTAAGCCCAAGAGAAAGCTCATTTATATTTTTTTTATCCCGAACATCAGAAAGAGAAGTGATAGTCTGAACGTTACAGCGAAGGGAGGTTACTGAATTATTGCCTAATGTCACCTGGTTTTGTGTAGTTCCTGATGATGGTTCGGCATTATTGCCAATTAATGTCAAATTAGTCCCAGTAGTAACAATACTACCTGCATCATATCCAATTGCGGTATTGTAAGCTCCCAAGGATAGTATCAATGCTGAATAACCAACGGCAGTATTTCTGAAACCGGTTTCATTATCACGGAGGGAATTTCTACCTACCGCGGTATTATCAGAACCTGATGTATTATTTTCCATAGCATTAGAACCTATGACGACATTACTGCCGCCCGTAATATTATTAAGAAGAGTGTAATAACCTACGGCAACATTACCAACGGCGCTTGTAGAATTGTACATAGATTGACCGCCTATAGCAATATTAAAGCTTCCGGTGGTGTTTAAACTGAGAGTAAAATGACCAAGCGCTGTATTATAATTACCGGAAGTGTTTGCAACTAAGCTGTTATAACCAATTGCTGTATTCCAGCTTCCAGTTGTAAGTGCCGATAATGTATTTGCGCCCAGTCCTGTATTCATTGAACCGTTTGTAAATGAACCTCCTCCAAGAGTAAAGTTTCCTGAATTTATTCCAACAAATGTGTTATTACCCATATTTGATGCATTTTTGTAATTATGAATAAACCTTGATGTTCCCTTATAGACCACTCCTGTGTTAAGGTCGGTTGTTTCCTGCAATTTCAGGCTTTTTGCATATTCAATATAACCGTTACTTTGAGATAATGTAAAATATGTATTTACTGCATCTTTAATTTTAAACTGGCCTGTTGTTCCAAGTGTATTGGTAATATTCTGGGAAAATACAATTGCCTGTACTACTAAAAGTAAAATTAAAATTTTGAAATACTTCATCGTTTTTCTCCTTTAATTACAGCGCTTTTAATACAAAAAAGCCTATCATGATAATGATAAACAGTGCTACAGCACCAAAAACCAGGAAGAATACTGCCGAAAATATCAGCCTTCCTTTGAAACGTGACATTATATTACCAAAAAAGCTGCCGGATGTTGTATTAAGCGGATCCTGGATCCCGTCACTTACTGCTTCTTTTACTGACCTGGTTAAATCGTCAAGCATTTTTTTACTCCTTTTTATTTATTTAAAATTTATTTGATTTTTTTCAGCCTTAAGATAATCTGAATTCTCAGGCTGAATCCCGTATTTAAAAACTTATTATCATTTCAAGTTATATATTGAATATTTATATTTTAGTTACAAAAATAGTTTTTTTTTCACCTGTCCTTCAAAGAAACTAATTGCAGTAAATTTATAAACAAAATTGCAGTGAAATCCATAGAAACCCTGAAATAAGCTTATTTTGATAAAAAAAACCGGAGGGGTTTTGCTGTTTGTTATGTATTGTCTCTAATGGAATAATATATTTTGATGTTTTTGTATTATTAACATGTACGGATTAAATGATTGTTCAATATTGTTATTTTTCCACGTTATTATAAAAAATTCAGAAGATTTATATTAATAATTGTTTCAATAAATGTATAAAACAGGTTTAATAGAAATACTTTCCAGGCTTACATCAAAACAGATGAAAGAGCTAAGTGAATTTGTAAAGTCGCCTTTTTTTAACAGGAATGAAAGCGTTGTAAAACTGTTTGAATTCCTCCGTTTGAACCATCCTGACTTTATCCCTGAAAAAATTGAAAAAAGAGCCGGCTTACAGAAAGCTTTTTCCAAAAGGTGAATACAGCGATAGTTTTATGAGGATGCTTATATTTAAATTAACCGAGCTTACTGAAAAATATCTTATATATACAAAAAGCAAAGAAGACCAGGTAAAGGAAAATTTAATGCTTGCAGACAGCCTGCTTGAACTTGGTCTGGATAAAAATGCAGGCAGAATAATTAATCAGATCGAAAAGCTGGCTGAACGGACAGATATAAAGGATGGTAATTATTTTTTAAACCGGTACGAGCTTGAAAAGCTGAAGCACATAGTTTATTCAAGAAGCTACATGGCTACTACAGTTAAAGATAAACCTGATGAAAGCCTTCTTGAAGAATCGAATAACCTTACAGCTTTTTACCTGATAAACATACTTAAAAGCTACCGTTACCTGCTGAATAAATCATATACAGTTAATTCTGAATACAGGCTGGATTTTCTTCCTGAAATCATGGAGTTTCTTGAAAATGAAGGTAAAAAATACCTGAAGAACATTACTCTGAAGCTGCTTCATATGCAGATCAAGCTATTACTGGATTCATCGGATGAAAAATTATTTACTGAGCTTAAAGCAGCGCTAACTGATGACAGGTTAAAGCTTGAAAAGTTTGACAGGAGGGACGGCTTAACAATTCTATCCAACCTGTGCATAGAAAAAGCATACAGCGGCAGTGAAGAGTTCTACAGCATTTTGCTGGAAATAGAAAAATACCTTGTTAAAAAAAATCTGTATAACAGGGTAAAAGGAGGTTATTTTGACAAGGAAGTTTTTACCAATATTGTTGCCATTGCTTTAAGAGAAGGGGAAATCAGCTGGGCTGAAGAATTTATTGAATCAAACTATAAAAAACTTCCGCCTGAAATTATGGAAAATGAAAGAAATTACTGTTACAGCAAGCTGTTTATTAAAACAGGCGATTTCGAAAAGGCAAAAGAATATATTTCTGAAGTTGAATACACTGATATTCATATTAAAGTGAATGCAAGAATAACAAAAATAATTGTAGAATATGAGCTTGGAAATATTGAAGAAGTTATAAATGAAATTGAAAATTTCAGGAAGTTCATTCAGAACGATAAGCTGCTCAGCAAAAGCAACAGAAAAATAAGCAGTAACTTTGTAAAATTTTCGGGGAAATTATGCAGGGCAAGGTTTTCTTATAAGGTTAATATTAATGAGCTGAAAAATGAAATAACCGGCTGCGAAATGGTTAACAACAGGAAATGGCTTATTGAAAAAGCCGATGAATTAATGCAAAGGAAGAACCAGTTTATTTAAAATGCCAGTAATTATTTGTGCTGTCAATATCGGGAATGTACTGGTTTCCCAGTTCAATAACAGACGGCTTTGATTCCGCTTCGATATCTACCCAAATGGATTCATCTTCTTCATTTTTCCAGGCAGAAACAGTTCTGTAAATTCGTTTAGTACTGCCGTCCTTAAATTTAACAGTTAAAGCTGCCGGAACAGGCAGTTCACCTTCTTTTGAAATTTCAATTTTAAGCAGGTCATCTTTTACAAATGCAGAATCAATTGCCAGGTCAGGAAAACCCTGTTTAAAGAACCACGGTTCAAAGAACCAGTTAAGCTCGTCACCGGTAACATCTTCGATTGTAAAAAAGAAATCATAAGGTGTCGGATGTTTACCGTTCCAGCGTTTTATGAATTCCTGAAGCGCTTTTTTAAATACTGCATCACCCATAAAATCTTTCATCATATTAAATGCATTTGCCGGGCGAAAGTAAGCATGGTTGCCGTACATTTCGCCTTTTATCATGTAACTTGGATACATCATCGGGAATTCATCAAACTGCCCTGCATAATCAAGGTATCTTTTAACATTCCGGGCGCGGAAATCAATGGTTTTATCTAGCTCGTATT
The DNA here is from genome assembly GCA_001567545.1 of Candidatus Tepidiaquacellales bacterium OLB5. Lineage (GTDB taxonomy): Bacteria > Bacteroidota > Ignavibacteria > Tepidaquicellales > OLB5 > OLB5. The sequence goes on along the minus strand of LLZO01000060.1, from coordinate 3,451 downwards.
GAATATACTCTGATATCATCTGAGTCAGACCTTCGTCCATCCACGCATATTTTCTTTCATTGCAGCCGGTATAAAACGGAAAATATGAATGTACTACTTCGTGAACTGTTGTGTGAACAGTCCAAATGCGCTGTTCACCGGCGCCCATATTAACCATCATAGGTGATTCCATTCCGCCCCTGCCGTTGAAAACAGTTATCTTTGGAAAGGGGAAAGGGATCCCGGGTAGTTCTTTAGATAACATTTCAACTGTCCTGGAAGTTATATCACAAACCTCATAAAATGTTATTGCAGCAGGTTTATACACAGCATTAACAAAAATTTTTTTACCTCCTCCATCTGCCAGCCTCCCATCCCACAAAAATCCGCTGGCAGCTCCAAAAGTAAAATCAGTAATATTTTTGGCAATAAAATGCCATGTATTGGTTTCACCTGAAGAATTGAACAATGGAAGGTTTTCCCGAATATCGGCATCAGATATTATATGCACCACTTCAGTTGAAACAAGTGCCTGTGAATATTTTGATAAAATATTCTGTGCAAGTACATCCTGCGGATTCTGCAGCTCGCCTGCAGCCCAAACCCCGAAGTTAATGGGTAAAGTGATCTTTACATCATAATTATTAAAATCATTGTAAAATTCTGCCTGCCCGGTATATTCTGTAAGATCCCATTCATCAATATCGTCATATACTGCCACCTGCGGGTACCAGTATGCAATAAATATTGTAGATGAATCATACTGGCCCATCCTGATACCGTTATCTTTTGGAATTCTGAACTCCCATGTAACATTTATAACTGTCTGCTTACCCGGGTTTATTGAGATATTTTTAATCAACAGATTTGTGCCTGTATATTCAAGTGATGTATCTGATGAAATGTTAAAGCTCCGCTTACCTACTGAAATTGACTGCAGCATAATTCCTTCGGAATCACTGACTGACCTGTAAGGGAAGTCTCGCATTGCATCTTTTTTATAAATATTCGGATAAAGCCTGAGAATAATTTTATCGAGTGTATCAGGGCTTGAATTATAATATGTAATTACTGCTGACCCGTTTAGTAAACCGGTGACAGGATCAATAGAAGCATTAATTTTATAGTCAGAGCGGTTCTGCCAGTATTCAGCCCCGGGTTTTCCGTCAAGTGACCTTGTACCGTTTTCATATGCTGCCTGGAATTCCAGAGGTATGTAAAGAGACTGAGTGAAAATAACACAACATTGAAATACTGTAAGAATTATTATTGTTTTAATGATTTTCATTTACCAAAAATATCATATATTAAACAAAGTTTAAAGGTGTTTATACATAAATTATTCACTTTAATGAATTAACGCGAATAAATACCGAAGCCGACACCTAATGAAACGGAAAAAATTTGCCGAATATTTTCATTTTTAAAGATATAACGGAATTTAAGTGACGGATGGATTGATAAATTTTCCATAAATCCGGTTGATGCCCACAAGCCAATTGCTGCCTGTACAAAGTAACCTTTATTTGTAAAATCTGTATAATATCCGGCTCCGGGTGAAATCATAAACAACGAAGGATTTGAAAAATTTCCGTTTAAAGGTATATCGTTATTGTAAGAAATGTTCAGCATGCTGTATCGTTCATTCCTGAAAATAAAAGTATAGTCAAGCTCTGCTCTTCCGTAAGGAAACTTGCCAATTGACAGTTCTTTTGATAAGCCGAAATATGATTTTGAATCATCAATTATGAGTGTTGGAGTTAATATAAGCAGTGAACCCAGTATCAGCGAATTTGCCGCATCAGATCCGGCATTATATTTATTTTTGCTGAATTTCAGCTGTTCCTGTGAAAAAAGGCTTGTATGTATATAGATAATGATTATAATAAAAAGGAATTTCTTCATTAACAAATATAACTATTAAGCTTATTTAAGTTCAAATAAATATTTATTTGTAATGTTTTAAGTTATGTTTATTTTTGAATTATGGATTTTGTGAAAAATTATAACGGCAGGTTTTCACTTTCAGGTAAACCTTTCAGGTTTGTAGGTGCCAATGTATATGAGCTTGCTAATCTGGATAAAGATATTACAAAAAGGATAATCGATGATTCTGCATCCGCAGGATTTAAGGCATTAAGATTCTGGCTGTTTGAAAACAAACCGGTTAATGAACAGATCAAGAAGTTAAATGAAATTTGTGATGCTGTAAATCCATTTGGAATAAAGCTCATTATTTCTCTTGCGGATAAATGGGGGTATTTGCAGAATTATATAATTGATGAAGCCTGGTATAAAAACGGTTACAGGAATGAATATACGAGTTATGTAAAAGCTGTAACTAAAGCGTTTAAGCAGCGCAGCGAAATAATGATATGGGAGCTTATAAATGAACCTGAAACAGATAATTTTAATGTGTTTTATTCCTTTGCAAAAAATACATCCGAAGAAATTAAAAATGTAAATGAAAATCATATGCTTTCTGTAGGTACGGTCGGCGGGGTCGGTGATAAATTCGGAAGTTATTTTTCCGTATTCAATAAATCCAATTTCAGGAAGCTTTATGCACTTGAATCGCTTGATGCAGTTTCACTGCATGATTACAGCTATGATTCAGGTTTTTTTGAAAGGCTGGATATACTGTACAGATTTAAAGGAGAGCTGAAAAAAGCAGAGCGTTATTCCAAAATAGGCAGTTCAGTTGAAAAACCGTTTTCCGGCCTTGACAGGTATTTTCTGAAAAACGGAAAATTAATACGAATCCCTTTAACCCTTCGGTGGCTTTGGAACATCTATAATAATAAAGACATCCGTTTTGCGAAAAGTGCTGAAAAACCTGTATATATAGGTGAAATAGGGTTTAAAAACATACCAGGCAGAGACAGGTTTAAAATTATGGACCTGGATATTAAAAAGAAATTTGATTCAGGCGTTGGAGGAATAATGTTATGGTCTTTTGAAGCACAGGGATGGAATAAGGATGGCCATGATTATGGGTTTGGCCCTGGTGAAGGATTTGAAGAAGTTGTAAAGAAATGGAATAAGCTGTGAATTCGTGTTTAATTACCGCAAGGTCTAAGGACCTGACGGGAGCAAAATTTAATAATTAATACATAGGCAAGAATGTCTGTGTTACTGTAAGTCAAATGAAAATACTTGAAACCGGCAGGCTGATACTCAGAAATCAGATGCCCGAAGATACTGAAACTATTGTAAAAATGTTCAGTGACCCTGAAGTAATGCGTTTTATTGCAGACGGGAAAACTATACCAAGGAACATCGCAGAACAATCAATAAACCGCTGGAATGAATATGAACGGAAACACGGATTTACAAGCTGGGCAGTTGTCAGAAAAGATGATAATGCATTTATTGGCAAGTGCGGATTTAACTTTTTGCCGGATAACAGTGAAATCGAGCTTTCTTATATGCTGGATGAACCTTACTGGGGAAACGGTTATGCAACAGAGAT
>LLZO01000059.1 GCA_001567545.1 Candidatus Tepidiaquacellales bacterium OLB5 | reverse complement strand
AAATCAAAAGCCTGCAACAACAGAGAAACAGAGGCACAGAAGGTTAAATTTTTTTTTTAACCCCGCTTGACCGCCAAGGCAGTTAGGGATGAAATAGGTTTTGTTGTTGGTAATACCAAAGGGACTAAAAACACCAACAACGGGGGGAAAAACAACAACGATAAGAGATGCATTGAAGATGGTCGAAGAATCAGGCGCGAAACTAGATTATGAATTAGGGCAGAAACTGTGCCTGAATCATAAAGTATTCGTATATTTCAACTGGAACTGCAGAGAGCATAACACATGGAAGACCTGATTGCACACTTCCGGATCTTATCAATACTTCATAAACACTTCATCACTGTAGCACCATGCCCATGCTTCGCCGGGCTCCGCTGATATTACTACTGAATGTTTAGTGCTGTAGTAATGTTTGGTTGCGTGTTTATTGGGTGAGTTATCGCAGCAGTGTGTGCCGCCACAGGTCTGGCAGGTGCGCAGGTGTACCCAGCTGCTTCCGGTTTTTATGCATTCATCGCATACGTATGATACGGGCTGTTTAATATTTGAAGGATCAAAATGGCTGCAGTTTGGCATGATGGATTTTGTTTAATTTATAAAATGCAGTTAAATAATAAAATTTCGTCTGCGCTGTTGCAGAACCTGCCTGTTCAGGCAAGGGCGCGGCTCTTGACTTGTTGCTAAGTTGTCTGCCTTTTACGTTGTAAACCTGTTTTTGCATGAGACTGCTTCCCCAAAGGGGTAAACGCTTCGCTCGCAGAAGTACATTCTGAAATTATCTGCGAGGAGCGAATGCGACGAAACAGACTTATCAATATAATATTCAGACCATCCTCTATGAGTCTTTGACTTAAAGAATCGTAGACAATACCTTGCGGTATTTGCTGCTTTCCCCTTTTAAAATGGGGGGGAGCTTTTAGTTCAGCTTGGCGGATTTGAGGATCATGGTATTCAGCCCGTCGATGTACATATCCGCAAGCTTTTTGTTCTTCAGGTAAACTATCTGGTTGTAATATAAAATTATCCACGGCGCATCTTCCAGAACTATCTGCTCCATCTGGTTATAAAGCTTTACGCGCGTGCTAAAATCAGTCAGCCGCATTGCAAGCTCGTATAATGAATCAGCCGCGGCATTTTGGTAATGCGTGTAATTGGGTCCGGCAGGTGAATGGTTTTTGCTGTAAAACAGCGCCATAAAGTTTTCTGGGTCAAAATAATCAGCGCCCCAGTTGCCGCGCCAGAATGGAAGCTCTCCCCCCACCTGTGATGAGCGCATTGTTGATGCCTGCATAAAATCAAGCTGAGCATCAATGCCAATATCCTTCAATTGCGCCTGAACTGATTCACCAATGAGCTTCTGTGTATCATCGTTCGATACCACAAGCTTTATGGAAAGACCTTTACCATCGGGATAGCCGGCTTCAGTAAGCAGCTGTTTAGCTTTGGCTACATCGAAGCTGTAACCCTTAAGATCTTTATTAAATCCAGGCATACCGGGCGGGATGGGTCCGTTAACCCCCGGCGTTCCGCGAAACTTAAGCACATAGTTAATTATCTTAACTCTATCTATAGCGTAATTTATTGCCTGCCTTAATTTGCGGTTGTCCGAAAGCACGTTATTCTTTCCGCCGGGTGAATTTTTATCAAGCTGAATGCCAAGGTAAACCGTGTTAAGCCACGGCTGTTTAACAAGCTCCATAGTTTCGCTGTATTCAGGCTTCAGGTTTCCGGCTTCATCGGTAACCTGGCTTAACACTTCGGGAGAGGGTTCGTAATAATCAAACTTGCCCTGCTGAAAGTCGAGGAATGCAGTTTCGCTGGATTTAATGAAGCTTACTTTAATGCCTTCCAGAAACACAGACGGCTTACCTGCCTTGTTGAGGCTCCAGTAATTTGGATTGCGCGTCATTTCAAGCTCGCGCTCATGCTCCCACTTTACGAATTTAAAAGGTCCGGTGCCAACGGGGTTGTAGCCGAAGTTATCCTTGTAAAACTCTACAGCTTCGCGCGGATAAACGAATGTGTACTGCATTGTTAGTATGCTTAAGAACGGAGCGAATGGTTTTTCCAGCGTGATAATAAGCGTTGTATCGTTTGGCGTTTGGATGCCGGTAATTTCATCCACGTTATTGTGTTTTTCCTTAATGGAGTTGATATACTCAGTTGCGCCTTTCACTTTATCGCGGAAAAGCCACGCGCCGCGTGTCTTTGTGCGGGGGTCACACAGCCGCTGGAAGCAGTACTTAAAATCTGCAGAGGTCACTTCCCTTCCCTTCCCGCCGGGAAAGCATTCGTTATCGTGGAAGAACACTCCGCGGCGTAAAGTAAAAGTGTATGTTAAACCATCTGCAGATATTTTATATGATGATGCAAGATTAGGCTCCATGTTCATAGCGCGGGTGTACTCCAGCAGCCCTTCCAGCATATTCTGCAGGGGCCAGCCGGCTGCATAATTGCTGCACATAACGGGGTCAAGGTTTTCTATTCCCTGCGGCTCATTATAGCGGAAGATGCTGCCTGCGGTTTCCTGCCTGGAGCAGGAGGAAAAATAAAATGTGAGAGCAAAAATTATTACGGCTGAGTACAGTTTTAATTTCATTGGCTGAAGAAAAGTTTTAAAATTTCTTCCCGCCGTGGCGGGACTTCAAATACACTTCGTGTATTCTTGTGTGCAAAGATAAAGGATATGGGAGAAAGGTGAAATGGCAAACGTCAAATGTCAAACGCCAAATGTGAAATGTCAAATGTGAAATGTCAAATGTGAAATGTCAAATGTGAAATGTCAAATGTGAAACACATTTTTCATTCTTCAGAATGTTTTAGATGAATTTTCGCGCAAAGGCGCAAAGGCGCGAAGAATTATTTTGCGAGGACTACTTTAAATTGAAGAATAGAAAGAGGAAAAAAGACACCCCCCTGATTTAGATCATTCCTGCTATTTATGAACAAGGGGGTTTCAACCCCTTGTTCTTTTTTCTGTGTTTAGCAACGGGACTGCTCCCCTCTCCCCAAAGAGGCAGTTGAGACGATGTGGCTTTTCTGAATAGCCCAAAAAGGCTATAAAATTGCATTAAAGTGCAATTATAGGCTGTTTTAAAATACCGCTTTTTGGTTAGGTCATTATATTAACTAAAATCTATATTTGTAGGAAATTACATCAAATGATTTGGGGATGTATCAACAGGTTCAAAAAAATATATTTATTTACAAGTTTCTCAACGGTTTAACCCCGGTTGGATTCACTAAATATACAATAAGTTATGTATCTTTTAAACCGAGGGATAGACAGAGTTACTTTGGTAAAATTGAAGGAGGAGCGTTCCGCGAGAAGCTTGAAGGCAAGATAGTCATCAAGGCGTGGAAAGAGCTTCCGGAGAAATTTCCCGTGTGCATACTGGGCGATTACTCAATTACACCGGATACTTTCAGCGGAATTATGATGATAGATAATTCACAAGCGCTGGATAAACCTGGCAAATATATCCCGAAGATACTTTCCGCATTCAAAAACCGATCAACAATTCTGCTGAACCAGTTCCACGGAACACACGGCAGGGTATTCTGGGAAAATTCATTTGAACAGATAACAATAGACAGCGTAGAGTCATTTAATAAGGCATTAAGCCTGCTTAAAAACGAGTACTGAACAATACAGAGCAACACAATGTAACAATAAAAAAGAGCGTCCCGGTAGGCGCTCTTTTTTTGGTCACGTTTGTTTGCGTGAACACCAACAAATTGGATAAGTGTACACCTCACCCCCAGCCCCTCTCCTAAAAGGAGAGGGGGGAAATGTGTGTTAATTTTATTGGGGTATATAGATTAATTTTATTGTGCTGGTAGTTTAATTATGGCTTCTGTGCCTTTGCCGGGAGAGCTTAAAATACTTAGTACACCTTTATGAGCATCAACAATTTTTTTGCAGATGGAAAGTCCAAGCCCGAAGCCGCCTGTAAGGCGTGAACGTGACCTATCGGCACGGTAAAACGGCTCAAAGATATTTTTAAGGTCCTCTTCTGAAATTCCCACACCTGAATCCTTAACGGATATTACTGCTTCGCCTTTTTGTTCTGTTACGGAAATATCTATTTTACCGGCTGAATATTTCAGAGCATTATCAATCAGGTTCCTGAAGACAACCTGCATTTTATCCATATCAACACTAGCAAAAATATCTTTTGCCGGCTTAATGAAATTAAGCCTGTCCTGTTCTGCATATTCCATCACGGTTTCTTCGAGCAGCTGTGAAAGCTCTGCTTTCACAGGCTTTATGCTTGCGAAGCCTGAATCGTTGCGGTAATTTTCAAGAAGCCCTGTGATCATGCGCTCCATTTCAATTACATCTTCCTCAATTTTTTCCTTTGAAGAGCCGACTTCAAGCCCCAGCTTAATACGCGTTAGCGGCGAGCGCAGCTCGTGTGATACATCAATTAAAAGCTGTTCCTTCGCCTTAACTGAAGAATTAATTTTTCCCGCCATATCAGTAATTGAATCAGCCAGTTCGCCCAGCTCATCTTTTCTTCCTTTTGGCAGGGAAATATTGTAATTCCCCGCGCCAATGCTTTCAACTGCCCCTGATAGATCTTTTAGCGGACTGAAAAGCCGCCTTAACAGGAAATACAGCAGTATTATTACTATACTGATAAACAGAATAAGCATTATAATTGCGCGCTCAGGTTTAAAGAAAACCTGGGGCTCAAAGGGTTTGATGATAAATACTCCCTGAGGAAACCGAATAACTGAATATGGCCTTCCTTTAAAGCCAACAATAATTGACTGGTCTTCTTCAAAACGCAGCTTATTTTCCGGATTCATTAATATATCGCCAAGATGCGGTACATCTTCGTTAGATGCCCAGTTGTTATCAGGAGAAACGCTGGATTCAAACCGCATTTCAATTTCAAGATCGCTGCATATCTGTTTAGCTTTATCGCGGTCAGGGGGAATTCCGATTTCATGAATTATGCTGCGCTCCATACGGCGGGAAAAATCACGCAGGAACTTACGCGGTTTTTTATCCTGGTTTACCTGGAAAATGAACAATACAACTATATTAAGCAGAATACCGAAGACAAATACTATAAGTATCAGCTTAAGGAATATAGAAAGATTAGGAGACCTGAACTTCAAGACAAATCTCCTTTTTAAATTTCTGTGCAGTATTTATTAAATGAAAAATCATTTTGATGATGCCTCTTCAAGAAAGAACATATAGCCTATGCTGTGAACAGTTTTAATGACCTGCTCCTTATCCTTTTTGCTGCCAAGCGATTTGAATTTATTTCGCAGCCTTGATACCATTACATCAACAGAGCGGTCAAAGCTCATCCAGGAAATACCGCGTGTGTTCTGCATAATTTCATCGCGCGAAAGTACCTTCCCGTTATTTTTAACGAACAGCAGAAGAAGCTCGTACTCAGTAGAAGTGAGCTCCATATCCTTGTTATTATAGGAAGCGGAACGTTTATTCTGGTCAACAACCAGGCCTTTTAGCAGGATGTTCTCATTTTTTTTGAGCTTCAGCTCGCTGCGTCGCAGCACTGACTGAATCCTCGCCAGCAGCTCTCGTGGTTCGAACGGTTTGGGCAGGTAATCATCTGCGCCAAGCTCAAGCCCAACAACTTTATCGGTCACTTCTCCCCTTGCTGTAAGCATTACAACCGGCGTTTCATGGTCTTTCCTTATCTGCTTTACTGTTTCAAAACCGTCCATTTCAGGAAGCATGACATCCAGAATTATCAGGTCAAAGTGATTATTTTTAAGCTTCACCAGCCCGTCTTTGGGATTTTCGACAGCAGTTGTTATAAAATTATTTTTGCCGAGGTATTCCTGCAGAAGCTCGTTCAGCTTGTTATCGTCATCTATTATCAGTATTGATTTGGACATATTTCTCTTTTTATTTGGGACAAGGGGTATTTAACCCCTTGTCCTGATTTTATGCAGCTTAAAAATACTTATCGTTAAAGAAAGTTACTATTACAAAAATTAATTCGCCTGTAAGCTGTGCAAATCAGGAAATTATTTTCTGCCGTCTTCTTTATTCCATTTATCACGGTTTTCTTTTCTCTTTTCGCGGAATTCCTTAAGCTTATCTGCAGCTTTGTTGCGCTGGTCAGGAGTTAAAATAGCATGGAACTTAGCGGTCTGATCAAGCATAAAGCTGCGCATTTCATCGCGCTTTTCATCATGTTTTTTCATAAGCTCAAGCGCTTTTGATTTATCAAAATTATCGCTGCGGAACATCTGCTCCATTTCTGTCATATCATTTTTACGGTCTTCCCTGTTCTGTTCCATTTTTGCCTGTATCTCATTTTTTATCTTTTCAACCTCCTGTTTCTGCTGGTCGGTAAGGTTCAGATCCTGCATTGCGATTTTCATTAAAAAACCAAGCGGACCTTTACCGCCGGGGCGGTGTTTATCGATAAAATCGTTTGCGGAACCAAGAGCTGCAAATCCGGTTATTAGAAAAACCACAATTACCGAAATTATGACAAGTTTCTTCTTGCCGGAAAATTTTTTATCCGCAATTTTCAACTCAGGCGGATTGTTGAATGTCTGCATATCTGACATATTTATACTCCTTATAAAAATAAATTAAGTTAATTTCAAAACAAAAATAGCTTTTAACAATACAAATATTATGATTTTAATGTAATCATACTGTAAATAAATGTTACAGTAAAACGGTTAGAAATTACTTAAATATTACACTAAAACAGTCCAATTTTCTTATTATTTTTGAATAAATAAACAATCTAATTATGAAAATATTTTTCGTTTTTACAGTTGTTCTATTACTAAGCATTTCCCCTTTAAAAGCGCAGGATACATTTTCAATAACAGCAGTTGACCCGGTTACGGGTCTGGTAGGAAGCGCAGGGGCATCATGTGTAGCAGGTTCAAGAATATTAAGCGATCTGCATCCTAACCGTGGTGTGATTCATACGCAGGCATTATATAATGCGACTAACCAGTTAGTCGCAAGAAATCTGATGATTGCCGGATACACTCCGCAGCAGATCATAGATTCTTTGATATTAAGAGATGCCAACCATTCACAAAGGCAATACGGAATAACAGATTTTATCGGTACAACGGTAAGAACAGCAGGCTATACCGGTGTTAACTGTACAAATTATAAAAATCATAATTTAGGACCAACGTTTACCGTTCAGGGAAATATTCTGTTAGGGCAGCAGATACTTGATTCGATGTACAGCAGGTATGTAAATACTCCGGGAACAATGGCAGAAAAACTGATGGCGGCTTTGCAGGGAGCTAAAGTGCCCGGTGCAGATACAAGATGTTTGGCTACAAACAGATCATCAATCTCAGCCTTCATAAGGGTTGCAAGACCAACAGACCCGCAAAACGGTCCGTACTGGCTTGATCTGAATGTACAGACAGTTCCGGCGCCGCTTGACCCGATAGACTCGCTTCAGATACTTTTTAACCAGTGGCAGATGACGGGGATATCAAATAACCAGTGGATTTACCCGGAGACATTTTCACTTGAACAGAATTACCCAAACCCGTTTAACCCGGTTACAAACATTACATTTGATATCGGCACACTTTCATTTGTAAAGCTTGCGGTTTATGATCTAACGGGGAAAGAAGTTTCTGTACTTGCCGATTATAATTTCCACCGCGGAAGATATACAATAAATTTTGATGCATCGGGTCTGGCAAGCGGTGTGTATATATACAGGATATTTGCTGCAGATGTATTGAATACATCGAAGAATATTTTTACAGATACGAAGAAGATGATTTTATTAAAGTGAAAAGGCAAAAGTGAAAAGTGAAAAATAAAAGCAAAGAAAAACAAAGAATTCAATAATATAATGAAAAATTAAATACAACATTTGCCGCAGATAGTTACCAATTATATTGAGCTTCATATTTGCAGAAGAACGGATGATGGGTTTGAATTCCTGCTGCTTAAGCGCGCGGATGATGCAAAGATCTACCCCGGTATATGGCAGATGATAACGGGCACAATAGAATCACATGAGCATACAAAGGATACACTTTTGCGCGAGCTTGAAGAAGAAACAGGCTTAAAGCCTGAAAAAATTTACAGTATTCCCAGGGTGAATACTTTTTATCTGGCGATAGCAGACAAGATTTGCATGTCGCCTGTTTTTTTAACGATAGTTAATGATAAAAATGTCAGGATATCGGACGAGCACAGTGAGTATAAATGGACAACAATTGAAGAGGCAAAAAAGCTTATTCACTGGCCAAACCAGGTGGATTCGCTGGAATTGATAGTGCGGTATTTGAATGATGAAAGTTTGTTTGAGAAGCTTGTGGAGGTTTGAATACAATTTACAATGAGCAATGAACAATGATTAATTAACAAATAGCAGAATTCAGGTTACAGGTTGCAGTTTTCAGGTTTTGACAGAAGAATAGAGATTTTTGAATACATAAAATTTGATGAATAATTCCGGCAGGATATTGTTTGACGAGAAATTTATGCAGCGGTGTTTTAAGCTTGCTTTAAAAGGCGCGGGAAATGTGTCCCCTAATCCGCTGGTTGGATGTGTAATTGTTAAGAACGGTAAAATAATTTCCGAAGGCTGGCATAAAAAATACGGCGGTTTTCATGCTGAGCGCGATGCAATCACCAAAGCTTTTAAAAAAGGGATTAGCCTGAAAGGCTCTACACTGTATGTAAATCTGGAACCATGTTCACATTACGGCAAAACTCCACCCTGTAGTGACTTAATAATAGAAAATAAAATTTCCGAAGTTGTTATCGGCTGCAGGGATCCCTATAAAGAAGTATCAGGCAAAGGGATACGCAAGCTTAAAAAAGCCGGCATAAAAGTAAAAACCGGTATACTTGAAACTGATGCAGCAGAATTAAATAAATTTTTTATCAAATACGTTACAACAGGACTCCCTTACATAACATTAAAAGCTGCGCAGACTATAGACGGAAAAATAGCTGATGATACATACAGGTCAAAGTGGATATCATCACCTGAATCAAGGAAAACAGTTCATAAACTGCGCGCAGTTTATGATGCTGTGTTGACCGGTACAAACACTGTGATTTACGATGACCCGAAGCTGAATGTGCGGGGGGTTAAAGGCAGGGATCCATATAGGATTGTTATAGATAAAAATCTGAAGTTTAAGGAAAAATATAAAGTATTTAAATATACAGACGGCAAAACAATTGTTCTGTTTTCAGAAAAAACGGATAATAAAAAAATTGCAGATTACCCGGGTGACGGAATTACATTTATTCCGTGCAAAGTAAAAAACGGCAGACTGGATCTGAGGGATGCAATGAAAAAACTGGCGCAAATGAACATAGCAAGTATAATGGTCGAAGGCGGGTCATTTACATATAATGAATTCCTGAAAAATGAAATGGCAGATGAGGTTATGATTTTTGTTGCGCCCAAAATTATGGGAAAAGGTATTAAAGCATTTAATGAAAAGCTATTGTTTGGCAGATTTACAGATGCAGAATACAGCGCATCCGGGACAGATCTATTGGTGAATTTAAGAAAAAACATTTCACGCGAAGACGCTAAGACGCAAAAAAAAGGATAAAACTGTACAGACTTGCCGCTGGCACGTCTCAAATAAAATGAAAATTAAAGCAGTATTAATCAGGATAATTTTAAGTTAAACTGAAGAAATACTGAAAACATAATAAATAATTAAATAAATTAAACAGGAGATTTCCGGTTAAACGGGAAAATGAAAAATGTTCACAGGAATAGTAGAAGAAAAAGGAATAGTTGTAAAAAAAACAAAGATCAATGAAGGTTATAAATTCAGGGTACGCTCTAAGGTTGTAGGCAAAACACTAGCTAAAAGCGACAGCGTATGCATTAACGGCGTATGCCACACCGTTACAACAAGAAGCAAAACGGAATTTGATTTTGTAAGCATGCATGAAACACTGAAGAAAACGAATATCGGAGAGCTGAATCAGGGTGATGAAGTTAATCTGGAAGGCTCACTTACAATGCAGAAAAAGCTTGGCGGTCATTTTGTTTTCGGGCATGTTGATGATACGGGAGTTGTAACCGAGGTTAAGCAGATAAAAGCCGAGAAGAAAAAGGATTCAGATAACTGGGAATACAGGATAAAGATGCACAAAAAACATGCTAAGTTCGTGATTTATGTTGGATCGATCGCTGTTGACGGCGTAAGTCTGACAGTAGCTGAAGTTACAAAACCAAAGGGAAATTATTTTGATATGAAGGTGGCGATAATTCCCTATACCTACAATAATACCGTATTCGGCAGATACAAGGTTGGTGACAGGGTTAATATTGAATTTGATTTTCTGGGCAAATATGTACTTAATTTGCTCGAGTCGAATCCGAAAATAAAGAAGATGCTGAAGTAAGGAATAAACCTTTTCGTCAGGTCTAAGGACCTGACGAGAGCGGGAATTCACATAAACCTGCCGGGTGTTTTAAACGGCAGGTTTTTTATTCTCCCGCGAAGGTGCAATTTTGTTTTACCCGTCAGGTCTGAGGACCTGACGAGAGCGGGAAACCTGCCGGGTGTTTTAAACGGCAGGTTTTTTTATTCTCCCGCGAAGGCGCAAAGGCGCAATTTTTGTTTTACCCGTCAGGTCTGTCCAAAGGACTCCTTCGGAGAGGATCTGACGAGAACGTGAAAAACATATTTTCACATGCCGCTCATATACCGCAGGGGCTCCTTCGGAGCGAAGCTCTGCTATAAAATCAACCAAATTTTCTGCAAACATTCATCTCATGCGAACCTAATTTGAATTTATTTAGTTTTGCTGTGATCAAATATTGGATTTAAGATTAAATCACAGTATTTTTGAGCTTTCGTTTTATTGCTGATTGAAACAGCTGAATTATGAAAATTATTTAATAAGAAAATTTAAAATATTTATATATGATAAAGAGTAAATTACTCCAAATGCACAATATGGGAATTGTTGTGGAATCGCTTGATAACGCCATCGCTTTTTTCGAAGAGATTGGCTTAAAGCTGGAAGGACGGGCAATGATCGAGGGTCAGTGGGCTGGACGCGTAACCGGTCTTGGCGATCAGACAGTTGAAATAGCAATGATGGTCACGCCCGACGGCCATAGCCGGCTTGAGCTCTCCCGGTTTCTTTCACCTGAAGTAATTTCAGATCACAGAAGAGCCCCGGTGAATTCGCTTGGATACCTTAGAATAATGTTTGCAGTTGATAATTTAGACGAATTGGTATCCAGGCTTAAGGGACTTGGCGCTGAACTGGCAGGTGAAATTGTGCAGTATGAAAACATATACAGGTTATGTTACATACGGGGAGTTGAAGGACTTCTTATAGGACTTGCAGAAGAAATAGGAAAAAATAACTAAATCACAGCATATATCACAAAACAATATGAAAAACAAACTGGCACATTTTGCAATTTACATTGATGACATTGAACGGGCAAAAAAATTCTATGAAGAAGTTTTTGACTGGGGTTTCAGCTCATACGGGCAGGCAGATTTTATGCAGATCAAATCCGAAAAATCTGAAAACGGCGAGCTCATCGGCGCATTGCAATCGAGAAAATATTCGCCTTTAAAGGAAAATGTAACCGGTTATGAGTGTTCTTTCAGAGTTGAAAACATTGAAGTCCTGATAGAAAAAGTTAAAAATAGCGGCGGGAAAATTTTAATGGCAAAAACTGCAATCCCATATGTTGGCTGGGTTGCAAAGTTTCTGGATACAGAGGGGAACCTGTTTTGCGGAGTTCAATACGATAGTTCTGCTGCATGAAAAATTCAAGACCTATACACCCGGACTTTCAATTTTTGCTTGATTATAAAGATCCGCATATTATTGAGATATTCATCAGCCTTCGGCAGTTTATTATAGATTTATACCCGGACTGCAACGAACTTTTATATCATACACATGCTTTAACATCGGTTTTTTCTGTTTCAGATAAACTTTCTGATGCATATTGCATGATCCCCATTTACACAAATCATCTAAACCTGGGCTTTAACAAAGGTACTCTATAAAAAGACCCTGACAAATTATTAACAGGTACGGGGAATCTTATCAGACATATAGATATAAAAAAGCCGGGTGATTACCGAAATTTAAAAGTGAAAGCTTTATTACATGAGGCAATTGATTTTGCGGTTAATGGCATGGATAAACCAGCCGGAACAACCGGAAAGACAATATCTAAGATAAAAATGAAATAAAATAACAGTCTATGAAAAATTTTGTTATTCTGAAATTAACCGGGTTAGCTCTGCTGACAATGATAACCCTGGTAATAATCTCATTCATTGAAGTTGCCGTATATTCATATCTTATTAATCCGGGCCAGGCAGAAGGAGTTTATGAATCTCATGCTCAGTTTTCCGCCCCATTTATATCGGGAATTTTCGGGTTTATAATTTTCTTCCTTGTTGCAGGTTATTGGAAGAAAAAGGGATATCAGAATTTACTTAAACTGGTACTTTTGTTTCCCGCTATTTATGTTTTGATTGATATTATCATAATAACTTCAGCTGGTGTCAGCTGGGCAGAATTTTATTTGATCTTTATCCTTGCCAATGCTGCAAAATTCCTGGGCAGTTACTTAGGTTATAAGCTTACGAAAGCAAGCGCGGATAACTCCGGGAATGAAATTACGACCCAATAATCCTTTATAAGCACAATTTTGCAGAATTCTTTCAGGGTATCAATTGTGAATAAAGGAAGCACCGTGTGGGAATATGTTTAAAAATACTTCAAACCTGCAGATAAATAAAACCTAATGGTTCTTTTTGTCATGCAAATAAAACTTCCAAATCATTCATCTGTTTTACATAATATATCTCCTGGTTGAATAGTTAATTCAGAAAAATATTTTTTAAAGTAATGTATGTACTTTTTGTCTTGATACAAAAAGTACCAAAAAATCAAGGCTGCTGAAAATTTCCTGAAATT
>LLZO01000058.1 GCA_001567545.1 Candidatus Tepidiaquacellales bacterium OLB5 | reverse complement strand
TGCTTATATCATGTTGCACACAGAAAAGGCGTTATAGGTGTTGCTGCTAATTTCGTCCTTGATGTTGCAGATAAAATGAAAAAAGACGGTATCAAATCTGTTGTAACAAAAACAGAAACAGCTAAAGCATAACTATTGTTGAACTAAGAAATTATTTTAAATATGACAAATAACGTTAATAATAACGCTAAATCTCCGCTTTATATCGGGTTCGATGTCGGTTCAACAACTGTAAAAGCTGTTGTAATGGATATAGATAACGATAAAATTCTCTGGTCAGACTACCAGCGCCACGATACCAAGCAGCCCGAAAAATCACTTGAGCTTCTTAAGGATATCGAAGATAAGCTGGGCAAAGATGCCCTTGAAGGCGCAAGGATATTTATTACAGGCTCAGGGGGAAGCAATATCGGGCGTTTTCTTGGTGCCAAATTTGTACAGGAAGTGAATGCAGTATCACTTGCGGTGGAAAAATTCTACCCCAAAACACTTTCTGTTATTGAACTCGGCGGACAGGATGCCAAGATAATTGTGTTCAAAGAAGACCCGGAAACCGGGAAAAAGAAAAAGATTCCTTCAATGAACGATAAATGTGCCGGCGGTACAGGCGCGGTCATTGATAAGATCAACGCTAAATTAAAAATTCCGGCAGCAGAGCTTTGCAATATGGGATATTACGGATTAAAGCTCCACCCTGTTGCAGGCAAATGCGGCGTATTTGCCGAAACTGATATCAACGGGCTCCAGAAATCCGGGGTACCGGCTGATGAGCTTATGGCAAGCCTGTTTGAATCGATCATTCAGCAGAATATGTCTGTGTTAACGCGCGGGCATACATTAAGACCCGAAGTATTGCTTTTGGGCGGTCCCAACTGCTATATAAAAGGTATGATGGACTGCTGGAGGGCTAACATTCCTAAGATGTGGGATGAAAGGAATGTTCCGTATGATAAATCCGTTCCGATTGAAGAACTCATCAGGGTACCTGATAATGCGCAGTATTTTGCAGCTATAGGCGCAATTGAATACGGCAAGGAAGAAGAACCCGAAATCGGAAGGTATAAAGGTTACGGCGACCTGGAATATTATATAAATGTCGGCAGGGCTGAAGAAAAGAAAAAACTGATGAAGCTCTCAGGCGGCGGCGGTCTGTATAAAGATGAAGCCGAGCTTGATAACTTCAAAGAAAAATTCAAAATTCCCAAATTCACTCCGGCAACATTCAAGCCGGGTGAAGTTGTAAGGGGTTTTATCGGACTAGACGGCGGTTCAACTTCAACCAAAGCTGCTCTTATTTCGATGGATAAGCAGGTACTTGTTAAAGCTTACCAGCTTTCAAAAGGTAACCCTATTGAAGATACCGTTGATATCCTGCAGAAACTTCATGACCAGGTTAAGGCTCAGGGCGCAACCCTAGAAATATTGGGTATTGGTACTACAGGTTATGCTAAGGATATATTAAAAGACGTACTGCATGGTGATGTTGCGCTTGTAGAAACTGTAGCACACACACAGGCAGCTCTTCACTTCTACCCTGATACAGATGTAATTGTAGATGTTGGCGGACAGGATATTAAATTAATTATCCTTGACCAGGGACGTGTAACCGATTTTAAGCTGAACACACAATGCTCAGCCGGGAACGGATATTTCCTCCAGTCAACAGCCCAGGGATTTGGTTATGCTGTTGAAGATTTTGCTGATGTTGCATTTTCAGCAAAACAATATCCAACCTTTGGTTACGGCTGCGCCGTATTCATGCAGTCTGATATTGTTGACTTCCAGCGCCAGGGATGGAAACCTGAAGAAATTATGGCGGGACTTGCAAACGTTTTGCCAAAGAATATCTGGCTGTATGTTTCGCAGATACCTAACCTTGCAAAGCTTGGTGAAAACTTTGTACTGCAGGGCGGAACACAGCATAATCTGGCAGCAGTAAAAACACAGGTTGATTTTATTACAGACAGGTTTAAAGGAAGCGGCATAGAACCGAATGTGTTTGTTCACAAACACACCGGCGAAGCCGGAGCTATTGGCTGCGGAATTGAAGCCGCAAGGCTTTATGAAAACGGTATGAGAACGCAGTTCATTGGCCTTGATAAGGTCGCTAAAATTGTGTTCAAAACTACCAGGGATGAAAAGACAAGGTGCTATTTCTGCAAAAATAAATGTTTAAGGACATTTATTGATGTAGCAACTGATGAAAGAGCTATTCCGTTTGTTAAGGATGAATCAGCAGTCCTTCCGAAGGAAAAAATAGTAAATCCTGATTCCAAAGTACCGCTTGTAGAAGGAACACAGAGGCTAATTATAGCAACCTGCGAAAAAGGCACTGTTGAAGATCTAAACTCGATGAAAGATATCAAAAAAGGACTGGATGCTATTAAGGATGTAACTCCGAACATGGTTGAGTATGCTGCTGTAGAGGTATGGAAATCGCAGTTACCCAAAAAAGTGATGGATGAAATTCCGGTGCTAAGCAAAATGGAAGAACTTAAGATGAAGTTCGATAAAAAAGCAAAAGAGGCATTCGATAAACGCGTTGAGCTGATGAAAAAGCGAAACAAAGTTGTAATAGCAATGCCAAGAGTGCTTAATATGTATGCGCAGACACCGTTTTACACAGCCTATTTTGAATCACTTGGAGTAAACCCGGGTAACATCATTTTTTCAGAATACACAAGTGAAGAGCTGTATAAAGAAGGTGCAAAACGCGGCGCTATTGATCCGTGCTTCCCTTCTAAGATCGGTATACCGCATATACATAACCTGATTTACAAGATCCACAAGAAGAAGAAAATAGATTATATCTTCTTCCCTATTGTTGATACTATACCTTCAGATCTTGTTTATGCGCAGCAGCATCATGCATGTCCAACAGTTACAGCAACTGTTGAAGCAGCTAAAGCTGCATTTATAAAAGAAAGCGACCTGTTTAAAGACAGCGGTATTGAATATGTTAACACATATCTTTACATGACGGAAAAGAAGCTATGCGCAAAGCAGATGTTCGAAGAATGGGGTCCCAAACTTGGATTAAGCAAAGAAGAAAACGACCGCGCAATAGAGCAGGCATACTGGGCATTGGATAAATACCATGTAAATATGCGCAAAGAAGCCCGTAAGGCACTTGAACAGCTTGAAAAGGATAATAAGATAGGCATAGTTGTGCTTGCAAGGCCATATCACAACGATCCGGGCTTAAATCATGAAATACTCGAGGAATTCCAGAAGCTTGGATATCCGGTATTTAACCAGGATTCATTACCGACAGATGATGATATCCTTGAAAGACTCTTTGGTGACGAGATAAAAGCCGGCCTTATTAAAGGCGGTATGGATGTAAGCGACGTTTGGAAGAACTCATACAGCGAAAATACTACCCGCAAAGTGTGGGCAGCCAAGTATGCAGCCAGACATCCTAATCTTGTTGCACTTGAGCTGTCATCCTTCAAATGCGGACACGATGCACCTATTTACACAGTGGTCGAAGAGATAGTATCAAACAGCGGTACTCCGTATTTTTCATTCAAGGATATTGATGAAAACAAGCCTACCGGCTCTATTAAGATACGCGTTGAAACAATTCATTACTTCCTGAAACGCTACAGAGAAGATATGGTTGCAAAAGAAAAGAAAATACAGACAATAGAAGAGAAGATGAAGGAATTTGAAGAAAAGATAAGGAAACAGTATGAGCTTCAGGAAAGACTGGATGCTATCCATAAAAAACAGGGTACTGCACAGTACAGCAACGGCAGCCTGAACTCAAATGCTTTTGAAATTGATCTCAGCAAGGTTAAAAAGGTTAAGACCGAAGAACCTGAACGGGAACAAATTGAGGCATAAAGAATCAAAAATTTAAAAGCCGGTTTTAACCGGCTTTTTTAATGATTATAATTGCTAAACCTGTACAGCTCAACTTTTGCAGGCGCAAGGTAGTATGTCATTCTCTCTTCAAGTTTATATTTTTTTGTGATTGATCCTATCTTGGATGTGTATTCTGATGTATCAACTGCGCTGTAATCCATAACCAGCCAGAATCTTTCAGGTTTTTGGGCGGATAATGAATCCTGTAATTCATTCCACCCATATTTGATCTTAACAGGATCAGTAATATTCAGGCTATTTTGTTTTTTGTAATAATTAATTACCCACCCGTTAAAATGCGGCTCAACGTAAATCCTGTCTCCCTGCTTATACTCATTGTTAATTTTATCTATCAGTTCCCTGTAATCATCATTTTTAAATTTAAATGAAAAATGTATCCCGATACCATATACATTTACAGCCATTAATAACACAAT
>LLZO01000057.1 GCA_001567545.1 Candidatus Tepidiaquacellales bacterium OLB5 | reverse complement strand
TCCTGTAAACTTCAGAAGTTGGCAAATATGAATTTGGCAGCAAACCGCCTGCTTCATTAATAATATCTGAAAGTTTTGTGGTATTTAAGGTAATCGGATAATTTCCCGGTCTGACAACTTCCCCTAAAACCAAAACTTTAAAATCTCTTCTGATTTCTGCATATGCATTTACATATACCCTGTCATTAGGTTCTAATTTCATTTTTTTATCGCGGTCATATTTAGCCCAAATTTTTTCCATTTTTGTAGCTGACCTGTCCATCCTGGAAATTACAATACTATCCATATTTGCAACTGTAGTTACTCCGCGAACTAATTCTATTGCAGTTTCAAGATCATCTCCCTGAATATATTCAAAAACTCCAGGAAACTGAACTGCTCCCTGAACTGCAATAAATTTGCCTTCCCAGTCATATTTTTGCAGTGTAATAACATCACCTTCCCGTAAAAACGGATTGAATCTTTCATCCTGTGTTGCAAAATACTTATATAAGTCTATTCTCTGGATTTCACCGTTTTTTCGTTTGAGCTTAATATTTCTGAAACTAAAATTAAACCTCTCAGCCGGCATTGTTCCGGATTTCATCAGAGAAACACTATCACTGAATATAAATGCAATTATAGAACTCGCTCTCATAATAGCACTGGTTGGATAGGTACCTTGTCCAACTCCAGCAACTGTTATCAAAAATCTGCGGGGCGATACTAATGTTAAAGTTATTTCTGCAGAAATAAATCTTTTTCTGACAGCTGAAATAACTCTTGATTTCGCCTCTGATAAAGTTAGACCAGATACTGCAACTTCACCCACGCTCGGTATAATCAGCGAACCTTCAGGGCTTACAGCAAGCGGCAAAGGAGTATTAACCACACCCCAAACTCCAAGACTGAATATATCATTAGGTCCAACAATATATTTATTTGCATCAACTGCACCTTCAAGAAGCTGGTCATTATAGATAGTACTTGTTGTTGCAGAGGGCTCGATCTGTTTTAAAATATCAAAATTCTGCAAATCCATCTTAGATGTATTCATTTGCAGATCAAGCTGTTTCAGCGGATTGCTTTTTGAAGTAGGATCTTTATCATTCAAACCGCTTTGTGAAAATACATTTAAATTTACAAACGCAAATAAAAATGCTAAAAATAAATTTATTTTAATTATCATACTTATAGTTTAAACTTCATTTTAATATCACTCAGTATATCATCTGTTTTGTTTTCACCTGTTGTTTCGGTATAAATCCGAAGGAGTGGTTCAGTTCCTGATGCCCTTACTAAAAGCCAGCCGTTTTCAAATAACAGCTTGCAGCCATCCAGTGTATCTGTTCCCGTAACCTTCAAGCCGGCAACTTCTTTCAAACCTTTTGTTAATTCAATTAATTCAGCTTTTTGATCATTATTGGTTAAATGCTGATCAATTCGTTTATAATAAAATTTCCCGTACTTATTTTCAATTTCTGCAATAAGTTCGCTCAGTCTTTTCTTCTTAACAGCCAGCATTTCTGCAAACATCATCCCGTTAAATATACCATCGCGTTCAGGAAGGTGATGTTTTAATCCAATTCCTCCGCTCTCTTCTGCTCCAATCAGAATGTCTTCCTTTATCATTAATTCAGATATATATTTAAAACCAATTGGAACTGTATATAATTTAATTCCGTAATCTTCACATATCTTTTTAATAAGCTCGCTGGATGAGAATCCTCTTACTACTCCGCCTGACATCTTTTTTTCATTTATCATATAAGTCAGCAGCAGTGCAAATGTTTTTTGCGCATCAACAAAATCCCCGTTTTCATCAATAATAGCTATTCTGTCGGCATCACCGTCTGTGACTATCCCTATATCAAAATTTCCTGCTTTAATTTTTTCTGAAATAAATCTCAGATTCTTCTGTACAGGTTCAGGACTTGAACCACCGAAAGACGGATTAACTTCGCTCCTCAATGCAGTTATACTTATCAACTCATCCATCATACCCTGTCCTGAACCAAACATTGCATCATAAATAATTTTAACACCGGAATTGTTAATAGTATCAATTTCTATCTTATTCTTCAGTGTATTGATATAATACTGTCTGCCGTTTATATACTCTATTTTCCCGGCTTTATTCAATTCTTCAAAGGATTTATTTCCATAATTAAAATTTTCTGAATCATTTAATATTTTTTCAATTACAGTTAAATGTGCCGGACCCATTGAACCGCCGAACTCATCCTTTAGCTTAAAGCCATTATATTTTGCAGGGTTATGCGAAGATGTTATCATAACACCATAAGCAAGATTTTTATCTCTGCTTAACAAAGAAACAGTCGGCGTGGTTACAAATGAATCTGTCAGGTATACTTTAATACCATGATTTGCAAAAACCTCTGCCGAGCATTCAGCAAATTCCTTTGATAGGAACCTGGTATCATACCCTATACATATTCCGTTATTTATCTTTGAGTGACCTTCAAAAGCTATTGCTGTTGCTTTTGAAATTTTCTTTAAATTTTCAAAAGTATATTCATCTGCAATGACTGCTCTCCAGCCATCAGTTCCAAATTTGATTGCCATTATTTAATTAAAAATTAATTAGATTATACTTCCAAAGCCCGGTGTTCGTTTACCCAGTTCTTAACATACTCTATTGTTTCTGTTGTTGGTGTACCGGGGGTAAATAATTCACCAACTCCTATTGCTTTGAGCTTTTCAATGTCTTCTTTCGGGATTATTCCCCCGCCAAACAACAGTACATTATTCAGTTCCTTATTTTTCATCTGCTCGAGGATTTTTTTGAAAACCGTCATATGCGCACCGCTCAGGATACTAATACCAATAGCATCAGCATCTTCCTGCAAAGCAGCTTCAACAATCATTTCAGGAGTTTGCCTTAAACCAAGATATATTACCTCAATACCGGCGTCTCTGAATGCGGCAGCAATAACTTTTGCTCCCCTGTCATGTCCATCCAAACCGGCTTTTGCTATAATTACACGAATTTTTCTATCCATAATATTTAAATTTTAAAAAGAATCCTTACGATTCCAGTACAATTTCATTAATTTTCTTATGTGAAACTTTTTGATAAACCATAACTGCAACAATCCCAACAATTACAGCAAACCATAGAGTTGCAGCCCTGATTATTAATGTTGAGGCAACAGAAACACTTTTAGGAATTGCCAATATTACTAGCAAACCGGTAATACTAGCATCCGTAGCACCTAAACCACCCGGAAGCATAGTAGCAGCCCCTGCAATAGTTGCAAACCCATATATAAATGTTGCTATTAACAGGTCAATATGAGGTGTACCTGGTATATTAAAGCCGTTAATGACCAAATAAAAGCTGAAACACTCAAATGCCCAAGCGAAAATACTTAAAATAACGGTTATAATTAATTCCTTAAGTTTTACCATTTGGTAAATACTGTCATAAGCAGTATGCATTTTATGTGAAAATTTCGAAAAGAATCTGAATTTTTCTAGATATTTCAGGATTCCATATGAAAGTTTCTGATTTGAGATCAATATAACAGTTAAAATGAACATGATTCCAAAACCAACAATCAGATTTGTGCCATATCCAAACATTAAAGCACCGGTTAAACTGAGTAAAACCAGGGATAAAAAGTCTGTTATTCTTTCTGCAAATACGATTGGCGCACTTTTACTGACCGGAGTCCCGTTTTGTTCTTTTAGCAAATATGATTTAAATACTTCCCCTATTTTTCCCGGTGTAACCGACATAATGAATGATGAAAGAAATATCAAAAAACTTAATTTTCTTTCAATTTTTATTTTCAAGACACTGGTATAATACTCCCATCTGTAAAATCTTACAACATAATTACACAATGAAAGCAACAAAATTACTGGGAACATTAACCAGTTATATAATGCAAATGCTTCTAAAAGTTCATTAAAATTTGCATAAATGCTTAATCCCAGAAATACTAAAGCCCCTAAAACTACTGAAAAAATTATCTTCTTTTTATATTTCTGGTACAATGATACTTAAACTAATTTTATGAATTTATTTAACCCTTTATACAGTTTGAATATAGGTAATCCAACAACATTAAAATAATCTCCGTTTATTTTTTTAACAAATGTGCTGCCTAAGTCGTCCTGTATACCGTAAGCACCTGCTTTATCCATGGGTGAACCTGTTTTTATATAAAAATTTATCTCATTTTTACTCAAAGTTCTGAAAGTTACTGAGGTTTTTTCAAAATCTTTATAAATTCTATTTTTTACTGAATCAAAAATTACAATTCCAGTATAAACCTGATGAGTTTTTCCGCTTAGCAGCTTTAAAATATTAAAAGCATCTTTTTTGTTTTCAGGTTTTCCAATAACCTGGTTATTATAAACTACAATAGTATCAGCTGAAATTATTAAACCGTTTATTCTAACAGCTACTTCAAGAGCTTTTAATTCTGCAAGATTTGCTGCAAAATTTCCAAATTTTTTGATGTTTTCAGGTAAATATTCGACAATATTAGCAGGTATTATATCAAACTTCAATCCAAAATTTGCGAATAAAGCTTTTAAAAGCAGTTTTCTGCGGGGAGAAGAAGACGCTAATATAATTCTTTTATTAATAGATCCTAATTTGCCTACCATTCATTTCTGCTGTAAATTTCATAATCTTCTGCACTTGTTAAAAAGCTATACCTGGTTGAAATAATATAGTCAAATTCCGGAAATCTTTTTAGAGATTGTTTCGAATCCTCATCATAGCCCGAAATATAAATTAACGGGTCATTATTAGCTACAATTATCAGTTTTGGCTTATCTGAATCAATGGCCCCCAGAAATTCCTTTCTGAATTCTGAATTTTCACCTTTCCATAACAACGGAAAATTATATATAAATCTGGATGAACAATGACGTGAAGATAAATAGTAGATAAGCGGATCAAATCCCCAGACAAAAATTTTATCTGATAATTCAGAGTTTTCCTTAACTGCATCAACAGCTTTAATAGTTTTACCGTACATAAAAACAGAATCGGTTGTAAATCCATTTTTAATATAAATACTATTTAAACTTTCTTTTCCTGTAAAGTAATCACCTATATTAAGATAATTGGGGATATATGGTTTAAATGCCAATATAGAAAATATCAAAATAAATGCAGTTAAGACAAACCTATAAAGTGATTTCTTTTCTGTAAACAGTTCCTTTATTAAAGATAAGCCATAAGAACCTAATATTGAGATAGAAGGTATTATTACAAGAAAGTGATAATTATAAAATTTCCATTGAATTATCAAACTTAACAATGCAGATATTAACCATGAAAAAATCAGTAATTTTTCAAATCCTAAATCCTTTTTAAATATCGAATAAATCATTGAAAATATAGATAAAAGCAATAATGGTGTATAGGCTGAATGAGTAAATAGTTTAATTGAATGTTTAAATATAAAATAAAACTCCTCGGTTTCAAAAGCAATTTTAGTATATAATGGAGTCCATAAGAATTGAGTATCTATTAATTCTTTTAATGCGCCTGTAAAATAATACAAAATAATAACAAAACCTGCTGTTGTTAACATTCCGGTTACGAAAACAGCAATATTCTTAAGCCTTAAAGAAAAAATAAACTTTTTATCTGCAATTAATGCAATTATTAACAGTGGTAAAAATGATATAACGGTATATTTGAACAATAAAACAGCAGCAAAGCTTATACCTGCAAAAAATAACTTTAAAAACGAATGCTTATTCCTGAATGATAACAACAGAAGTATTGAAATTCCGAAAAAAAGATTCAATGAACCATCAGCCTGTAAAGTATGCCAGTAATCCTGCCTGTAATATAAAAATAAATATGATACTGCAGCAAAAGCAGGAAAAATATTATTTTTAGTAATTTTGCCGGTTATTTTAAATACTGTTATAGCAGTTACTATTTGCCATCCGATGTCAAAAATCCTTGCGTTAAGTAAAGATTCACCGCCAATTAGCTGGATAAATGCAAACAGAAAATGTATTCCCGGTGGTTTAAGGTCGAATACATGAAGATAATTCATTTTCCCTTCCAGCAGCAGCTTACCGGCATATGCATATATTGCCTGGTCTCTGCCAAATGGATACAATAAACTAACGCATCCAAACAGCAAACCTGCTGTTATGACAACAAGCCACGGAAAAATATAATGCCTGTCAGGTGAATTTAAAGCCAAAATTTAAATTTAAATTTAAAAGAATGGTATAACTTATACGATAGATCTGCCTGTTGAAGTTTTATTGATTAGCTTAAAATAAAGATTGCAATTTTTTAGTTAATTTGCAATATTAATTAATATCTCAATTTTTATTAATATTCCCGATAATTTCTTTAATTTTTTGATTAAAATCACTAATTTGGATTCTGTATCTATCACCTGTTCTTCTTTCCTTAATCTCAATTTCACCGTTTTTCATGTTCTTATCACTAACAACCACTTGAACGGGTACACCAATTAAATCTGCATCTTTGAACTTTACTCCCGGACTTATGTCATCGCGGTCATCAAATAATACTTCATAACCTGCTGTAATTAACTCATTATATATCTTTTCTGCTTCAGCTTTAATATTATCTGATTTTTTATTTACGCTGATTAAATGAATATCAAAAGGAGAAATTTCACCGCTCCATATTATTCCGTCTTTATCGTGATTCTGCTCAATGTAAGCTGCAGCAATTCTTTCAATACCAATTCCGTAACTCCCCATAATAATTACATTATCTTTACCGTTTACATCAAGATATTTTGCTCCCAGCGCTTCAGCATATCTTGTCCCCAGCTTAAAAATATGACCTACTTCAATAGCTTTTGTCATTCTAAGTTTTGAAGACCTGTCAACAGTTTCTTCTCCATCTTTCACGGTTCTTATATCAAAATATTCAATTCCTACAACATCCCTCTTCAGATCAATATTTTTTATATGATAATCATTTTTGCATGCACCGCTGATAAGCTCATCAGCATCTTTTAATTTCAGGTCAGCAATAATTTTTACAGTTTTATTTTTTAGATTAACCGGTCCTATTGACCCGGCCTCAGCTCCTGCAATATCAAATAATTCTTCAGGATGCCCGGGTCTGATACCGGCAAATATTTTTGCAAGCTTAGTTTCGCTGAATTCATCATCACCGCAAACCAATGCCAGCAGGTATTCGTCCTTTTTCCCTTCTGATTTTGCAGGAATTACGAATAATCTTGATTTTGCCAGCCTGGACTTATCTGTAATTTTAAGAAAACCAGCAAGTTCTTCAATGCTTTTAATATTTGGTGTATGGAATTCTTCAATCTCTAAACCGGAATTTTTTCTTCCTATATTTTCTGAAAACGAAACTGCAACTTCCAGGTTTGATGAATATTTATTATCACTGCTTATAACCACTGTATCTTCTCCGGCTTCAGCTTCTACCATGAATTCTTCTGATTCACTGCCTCCCATCGCTCCGCTGAATGCTGTTACTGTAAAGAATTTCAGTCCGCACCTTGTAAAAATATTCCTGTATGCCTGCGCATTTTTATTGTATGATTCATCCAGCCCTTCCCATGTTGCATCAAAAGAATATGCATCCTTCATGGTAAACTGCCTTCCGCGAAGCACACCTCCCCGGGGACGCGGTTCGTTCCTGAATTTTGTCTGTATCTGATACCATATCTGGGGCAGATTCTTATATGAAATAAGGTTTGGTTTTGCTATCGAAGTAAATACTTCTTCGTGTGTTGGAGCCAGAACAAGCTCCCGGTTCTTAATCCTGAATATATCATCACCATAATCTTCAAGCCTGCCGGTTTCTGCCCACAATTCATTTGGCGACAGAGCCGGTAAATAAAATTCAGAGCCGCCGATGGCATCCATCTCTTCCCTGACAATTTTTTCTATTTTTTTAAATACCCTTAAACCTAACGGAAGATAAGAATAAACACCGGCTGTAAGCTGCCTTATCATACCTGCCCTTACCATTAAAATATGAGAAGGAATAACTGCATCAGAAGGTACTTCTTTAAGGGTTGGCAAAAAATATTGACTGAATTTCATTTATTTAGGATAATTTTTAACAAATATATTGAAAATATGCCAAATTTTCAATGAAATCACTTAAATTATAATGACTTATAAACACTATACCACTTTAGTGGTATTGAAATCAGGGTATACGAATAATAATTTAGAGTAGTATTATTTTGTAAATTATTAATTAATAAATAGATGTATTTGAGGAATTATAAAGTGAATAATCAGAAAAAATTAAAAATTATTATAGCTTTGAATATGATAATTGCGCTATTTGTATTATCAAACAGCAATATAACATATTCACAGCATTTCAAAGATATTAATTTTCCTGATGGTTCGCTTGCCGGAATGGTGAACAGGAATATTGATGTTCATGTTTACAGGATATATCAATCAGCTCCGGATGTTATAAAATTTGACCTGCCTAAGGTAAATTTTGTTAAAATCGGTCTTTATGACAGCAAAAATAACTTAGTTCGTACTTATATTTATAATAATTTAAATGAGGGTACTTACGAAATTACACTGAATTCAAAAAATCTGGATAAAGGAATTTATACCTGTGTTTTATTTTCTGCAGATGCGCAGGAAAGCTCGCAGGTTATTATTGAATAAACTTATATCAAAAACTAAAAAAGGAGCTATATAGCTCCTTTTTTTTTATCTTATCAGGAATACTTTACCTTAAAATTGCCAATAATAATAATACTATCACAAGAACAAGTATTATTGTTATTAACGTCCCGGTATCAAGCCCCAGAGTGTTTTCAGCTCCTGAAACATTGTATTCATACTGCTGCTTAACATTACTGAATTGTTTATCCTTTACAGCAAAAAGATCCAGGTCACCATCCCCGTCTTTATCTGCGAAAAACAGCGGGTAAGGCATTTTTGGCTCAACAAACAAAGCCTGAGAATATTTTTCGTAATTTTTATTTTCCAGTATAAAAACAGGGAGATCATTCGAACCCGTATTTTTATAATACTCAACATTCCCGTTATCAAATTTTAAGGCATCAAAATCACCGTCTTTATCTATATCAACCATAACTGGATTTTCAAATTCCAGCTTTCCTTCAAGAAAATTTCCCGATATTTTTTCAAAATATTCATTTGAATATTTATTATCTTCATTTCCTGAAAATACAGTCAACGAAAAAGTAAATATCGTTATAAATAATGCAGTTATTTTTTTCATTTTTAGCCGTTAAAATTAAAAAATAATTTAATAAATATATTTATTATTATTATATAAAACAAGTGTAACACTATGCAGGTTCTGCCTTTACGGGATGTATACCTTAATATGAAATTGTAAATCAATGCCTTATTTACTAATTTTACAGGATAATGAGAATTTTAATAATAGCTGCGGGACTATTTTCTGATTTCTATTGCCTGAAATCGATAAATACGGCTTTTGCTGTTTTACTTATATTTTTAATTTTATCATGTAAAAAAGAAGATAATCCTGTAATCCCTGAAGAACCTGTTTCTTCATGGAGTGAACAAAACAGCAATGTTACAAATAATCTGAAAGCAGTATTTTTCATCAATTCACTAACCGGTTATGCTGCCGGTAATTCATTCCCAAATGATACCAATAAACTGATCAAAACAATAAACGGGGGCTCTGACTGGTTCAGGCTGCCTGTTAATTTAAATGATTCATCAAGCTATAATGCAATATTGTTTATTGATGATAACACCGGATTTGTTGCCGGTTCAAGAGGTAAAATTAACAGAACTACCAATGCAGGGAATACCTGGTTCCCTTCAATAACAAATAACCAGGCTTTTTTATATGATATAAAACGGTTTGATGATAATATATATTTAGCATGCGGCACCCAGGGAACAATGCTCCGCTCTACAAACGGGACTTTATCGTGGAATACTGTTCATACAGGAACAGCATTTTCGATTTACAGCATATCAGTGAATAACACTGGCAGTGCATTTGCCTGCGGCGATGCGGGAACAATGCTCAAAACAACAGATTA
>LLZO01000056.1 GCA_001567545.1 Candidatus Tepidiaquacellales bacterium OLB5 | reverse complement strand
ATAAAAATAATCATATCATTCATATTTGTCAAGTATAAATATTTATAAACCTATAAAAATTATCATAAATTAACAGTTAATGTAAATTTTTATCCCCTGTCATTCCCCTTTAAAACCACAAATTTGTAGAATTTTTCTACATTCTGAATATTAATATATTAAAAAACTGAAATTTTAAGCAAAAATATGGCACGTAATTTGTATTTAAATAATAGTGGAAGATATTATAAAGTATGAATAATTTTAATGTACATATCTTAAGCTTAAAACGGGAGATCTGCTCATTAATCAGAAAAACACTGGATAATGAGAAGTATGTATTAAGCTGCACAAGCGGCGAAGAGATAAATGAAAAATTCTTATCGGGATTTAATAATGAAATTCACTGCCTTATTCTTGATAAAGGTATAAATCCGGAATTGGCAAAAAAAATTAAGGATAAATTCAGCAATATACCGATTATTTGCCTGCCATCGCTCGGTTCTGATACAAATGTTTCAAACGGTATTAAATATATGTCAGAACCATTTAAGCTAAGCGAACTTAAAAAAAGCTGTTGAAGAAATTTCAGAGAAGGTTTTGTAAAAAATAGTTATATTTAACAACGAGTTATAATCAGGTACGGATAATTAAATTTAATGCACAGCTATTTTAGAAATATACTTTTTGTTTTGCTTCCTGTTATTTTTATCAGCGGGCTGCTGATATTCGCTGACAGCTGGTCGGGCATTAAAAAAAACCAGTACTGATGTTTGTTTATCGTGCCATGAAGATAAAGACCTTACAATGGAAGTAAAGGGAAAGAAAATCTCGTTATATGTTAACCCCGAAGGATATAAGAAATCTGTTCATAATGTAGCCGAGTGTGAAGACTGCCATGAGAATTATAATCCCGATGAACTGCCGCACTCTAAAAATCCGGTAGAAGTAAACTGTATTTCATGCCATAAAGAATCAAAAGATATTGAAACCAATGTCCACGCAAAAGTTAAATGTTACGATTGCCATACAAAGCATGATGTAAAACCGGCAAAGGAATTTGCCAAAGAGCAGACAAAAACATGTTTAAGCTGCCACAAGAACCAGAACATTCAGCATTACAGCCAGAGCATACATGCAAAGAATAATGTTACCTGCGAAAGCTGCCACGGGGGCGGCCATAAGGTTAAAAATATATCCAAGGGAGAAATTGCATTAACCTGCGGAAAATGTCACGGCGACCATGAAAAGAATTTCAGGAACAGTATTCATATGACAGTGATGAAGGAAGGCAATAAAAACGCACCAACATGTACAGACTGCCACGGTTCACACAAAATAATCAGGGGTAAAATATCAGTTGAATCGGAATCGTGCCTTAAATGTCATCTGGATGAAACAAAATTCCCCGGTGATGAGAAGGGTTCTGCAAGGTTTGTAGCGCATTATAAAACAAGCATTCACGCCGCGGTGGAAAAAGAAGGATTGCTTGAAGCTGCCGGCTGTGTTGACTGCCACGGTAATCATATGGTACAGGAGCCTGATAATCCAAAGGCTTCAACCAACAGAGCCCGTTTAATGGAAACATGCGGCAAATGTCATAAAGAAACAGTTGAACATTTTAAGAAATCGAAGCACGGGCAGGAACTTGCAAAAGGAAATGATAAAGCCCCGACGTGTACAGATTGCCACGGCGAGCATGACATTCAGTCAACACTGCTTTCCAATGATTTTTCAAAGATCAACCTGACTGATAAATGTCTGAGCTGCCATAAGGACGGAAAAATTCCGCATAAGAATTTTAAAGGAGAAGAAGAGCTTATTACCGGGTACGAAAAGAGTGTTCATTACACAGCATTAAAGGATGGCAATTTTGATGCGCCAACCTGTTACCAGTGCCATGGCGCGCATGAAATGGAATCGGCTGATAATCCGGCAAGCCTGATACATAAGAAAAACATTGCAAAAACCTGCGGGCAATCAGGATGCCATACACAGCAGCTGGGTGAATTTACGGGCAGTATACATGAAACCGGAGTTAACAAGGATAATAAAGATGCGCCGACCTGCAACAACTGCCACGGCAATCACGGTATTGTAACCAAAAATATTGATAATAAGCTAGAAAAAGCAAAAGACCTGGTTAATCTTTGCTCTAATTGCCATGCTTCAGTTGAGCTGATTGAAAGAAATGAGCTACCTACTTTAGTAGCAGAAACATATAATGAAAGCTTCCACGGACTGGCAATAAGGGGCGGTGGAAAAGAGGCTGCAAACTGCGAAAGCTGCCACAGCCATCATAATGTAAGGCCTTCGACTGATTCACTTTCTACTATCAGTAAAAACAATCTTCCGAAGACCTGCGGCAACTGTCACCCTGGGGCAACGGAAGTACTGTTCACCAAAAAGATACATATAACAAATCCGGAAGAAGATTCACCGGCAACATTCTGGATCACCAGAATATATATGTTTATGATTTTCGGCCTGATAAGCTTTATGCTGATGCACAATATTCTGGATCTGAGAAGAAAACTTCAGCACAGGAAACTGCTTAAGAAAACCGGTAATAGTTCCGGTAAAAACGAAAGTAAGTAAGATACAGGAAACGGATAATAATGAGCGGTAAGGAAAATTTAGAGGATATAAAGTATTTGAGAATGAGCTTTAATGAGCGGATCCAGCACTTCCTGCTGTTTTCAAGCTTTATTGTACTTATTCTTACCGGTTTTGGATTAAAATTTCCAGAAGCTTTCTGGGTAAAATGGATAGTATTTATTATCGGGGAAAATGCTTTTGAGGCCAGGGGAATAGTTCACAGGATAGCCGCAATTGTGATGATTGCTGCATCAGTATATCACGTTTATTATATTTTGTTCGTACCGCGCGGGAAGCAGTTGCTTAAAGATTTTCTTCCGCGCAAGCAGGACCTGCTGGATTTCAAGGATTCGATCCTGTACCTTATCGGAAAATCTGATATTAAGCCTAAGCTTGGAAGGTTCAGCTACATCGAAAAAATGGAATACTGGGCAGTTGTATGGGGTACAGTTATTATGAGCGCTACCGGCTTTATATTATGGTTCGAAAATACTTTCTTAAAGATTGTAGGGACTGAGGGTATGGAAGTTTCAACCGTAATTCATTATTATGAAGCTATCCTGGCATCACTGGCAATACTTGTTTGGCACTTTTACTTTATTTTTGTTAACCCTGATGTTTACCCGATGAACAAAGCATGGATTAAAGGTACACTTACAAAAGAACAGATGGAACATGAACACCCGCTGGAGCTTGAAGAGATTTTAAAAGCAGAGCTTGAAGAAATTAACAAAAAGAATGATATTACTGAAAATGAAGCTGAATTAAATAATGAAGAAGCAGCTTCAGTAAAGGAAGCAGAAACAGATTTAAAAAAAGAAGAATCAGCAGAAATTGAAGCAAATAAACCAGATTTAAACGAAAACAAAAATTAATATTTGTTTAATTAACTTAGATCTAAATGGCAGAAGAGAACGAAAAAGAATTAAAAAAAGTGAGATTTTTCAAAAAGATTAGAGGATATAAACGATTCCTGTTGTTTACCGGAATTTATCTAGGATTATTTTTAATTCTTTTGGCAGCATCGGCTGAATATACTTCAAGACCGGCATTTTGCCCGACCTGCCACTATATGGAAACATTTTACCAAAGCTGGAGGACAAGCGCGCATAACAAAGTAGACTGCGTTGAGTGCCATTTTGAACCGGGAATTTCCGGAACAGTCCGTGGAAAGCTAAATGGTCTCGTTCAGATAGTAAGTTATGTATCGCAATCATATAAAAAACGTAAACCATGGGCAGAAATACCCGATAATACCTGCGCCCGCTCCGGATGTCATGAAATGCAGGATATTAAAGATTCAACTTACAACTTTAAAGGCGTGCAATTCAGCCATGCCAATCATTTAAAAGAGCAAAGAAGGGGAAAAACCCTTAAATGCACAAGTTGTCACTCGCAGGTTGTGCAGGGTTCTCATATAGAAGTAACAGAAGCAACATGTTTTACCTGCCACTTTAAGAAATCAGATGACCCGGAACATAAGTACGATAAACTGGCGGACTGCAATACATGCCACAGCTGGGAAAATAGATCAAAGGAAGAAATGGCAAGCTTCAGGTATGATCATACAAATGTAAGGGATAACAAGTTTGCCTGTATGGATTGCCATTCAAATACAGTCACCGGCAAAGGTGATGTAGGCAAGGAACGGTGTTTCCAGTGTCACTTTGAAACTGAACGTCTTGAGAAATTCACCGATGTAGAGCTGATGCATGATAAACATATAAAAAAGCACAGCATGAAATGCTTTACCTGTCATAACCAGATTGAGCACAGAGTCCAGAAGATAGATCCGACAGCTCCGCCTGACTGTCAGTCTTGCCACACAAATGCTCACACACAAATGGTGAGTTTATACACAGGCGAAAACGGTTTCAATGTGGAAAAATCACCCAGTGCAATGTTCATGAACGGAATTAACTGCCGCGGCTGTCACGTATTCCATGAAATGGACAGGATGGATATCAACACATCAAAATCAGGCAGCAAAGCATGCGATAAATGCCACGGCAAAGGATATGATAAGCTGACTGAACAGTGGAAAGCCGGAACTGTAAAAAGACTGGCAACTATTAATTCAATTTTTAAAACTGTGTCTGCTGTTGTACAGAAAAGCAGCAGTGACAAAAAGACTCAGGCACTGGAATTGCTGAACCAGGCACAGCATAATATCAGGATAGTTGAAGTAGGTAAGAGCGTTCATAATATTCAGTTTGCAGATAAGCTGCTTATAGGAGCATACGGACTGATGAAAAATGCACTATCGACCATTGGCGCTGCTAATAATTTACCGGAATTTACCTCGGCAAGTGAATTTATCCCAAATGAATGCTACAGCTGCCACTCCGGAATACAGGAAATTAATGTGAAAAAATTCGATGTGAATTTTTCTCATAACAAACATATTGTTGACCAGAAAATTTCGTGTAATAAATGCCACAGCAACGAGCAAAAGCACGGTACTACCATTATTACGAAACAGGGGTGTAATAATTGCCATCACTCAGCTAGTAAAACAAATGAAAGCTGCGCTAAATGCCATAAATTCCAGGAGCAGGTTTACAATGGTAATGTATTTGGCAAAAACCAGCCAGACTTTATGAAAACCGGCGGTGCAGGCTGCGGAGACTGTCACTTACATGCAGATAAGGTAATGAAACCTGATAAAATGATATGTTTAAAATGCCATGAAGCCGGATATGATGACCAGATGGGTGAATGGAAAGCGGATGTGAAGAAAATTTCTGCGGAACTTAATGAGCTTATTCAGAAAGCAAAGGTGATGGAGCTTAGCAGCGAAGAAAAAGCGGAGCTGGAAGATGCAAAGAAAATATATAACCAGATCAATTCATATCCAAGCATATATGTTCATAATTACGACCTGATAACAACTGTATTAAACGAGAAGAAAAAGAAACTGAAAAATTTTGTAAAATAATTGTTATATTAGCATAATAATCAATAAATTAAATTAAAATATTCATTAATTAAAAGTAATGAAGAGGTAAACAATGAAAACAAAATTAACCGCAGCAATGCTCATTTTGTTTGTAATTGCTGCATATAGTTTCAGGTTTGCAGATTACGCACATAAAGCAGGCGCATTTAAATATGTTGGCGTTACAAGCTGTGTTGGCGCATGCCATAAAACAGATGCTCAGGGCAAACAGCTTGATATCTGGCAGAACAGCAAGCATTCAAATGCTTATAAAGTTTTGTTAACCCCTGAAGCTGATAAAATTGCTCAGGATAAAGGATTTACAACTCCGGCAGCAGAAACACCTGCCTGTTTAAAATGCCATGTATTGGGCAAGGATATAGATCCCTCAGAACTGGAAGCATCATTCAATAAAGAAGACGGTGTACAGTGTGAAACCTGCCACGGTCCCGGTTCTGAATACAAAAAGCTTTCAATCATGAAAGATAAAGAAAAATCCAAAGAGAACGGATTGATAGTTCATGATGATAAAGCAGCATTCTGCACCGGCTGTCATAATTCGGAAAGCCCGACATTCAAAGGCTTTAATTATGATGAAATGTGGTCTAAGATAGCACATAATAAACCGCAGTAATAATTTTTTCTGCTCTATTATATAGTATAGTGCGATATATATAGTAACTGCAGTAATTTACTGAGTTATATAGAAACGATTCATTAAACTATAAATAAAATGAAACCTAAACTACTGCTTCTGGCGGGCGTTATATTTCTTGCTGGAAATATTTATGCCCAGTCAGTTAATTTCAGGTTTAATAATTATTTTTACGGCTGGCAAAGGATTGACAGCCTCTCAAATGAATCAAGCGCAAAAACACTTCATGTAAGGGGATACCAGAATTATCTTCTGGAGCTTAAAGGCGGGCAGTGGAGCTTTAACACACTTGCCCAGACTGAAGAAGATGTTACAGAAAGAGTTGGAAGAGGCTTTGCATACAGGTTTTATAACCTGTATGTTAAAGGCTCTAACCTGTTTGGTGTGCTTGATGTAAAACTTGGAAGACAGCAGATCTTTGCCGGAACCGGCAAGGGAACGCTGGATGGAATTAATTTTAAAGTTAAAGCAGGAAAATTCAAAGAATATCATTTCAATTTATATGGAGGAGCCCTCGCTCCGTATTCATATGAATTAGGTGAATATCCCGAAATAAAGAATAACTACCATTTCGGAGCAATGTTCACCTATTACGGTGTAAAAGACCTGATGGCTTCTTTGAGCTATTCCAATAAAAAACGCACACCGGAGCCTTATACAACCTACAGGGCAGACAGTGTTTACAACCTGGTTGAAAGAACAATAACATTTGACGGACCCGCTGAACAGCTTTTGGGGCTTGACTTGAATTATACATATCTGATGAAACATAATTTTTTTGCCAAAGCTTATTTTGATATTAAACAAAAAAAGCTGTACAGAGCAGAAGCTAATGTAAGAGTTAAGATAAATAACGAAATGCGGGGCTTTGTTGAATATATCTACCGCGAACCTCATTACAGCTATAACAGTATTTTCTGGGTATTTAATTATAACAAGAACCAGGAAATTGGCGGTGGACTTGATTATACCCTTAAAAACGGAATAAACATTTACGGAAAAGCTGCCATTGTACTGTATGAAGAACCTGAAGGTTCATCATACAAGTTAAAGAACAATTCTGTAAAAATTCAGGCCGGATTTTCACATCCTAATTATGGCTTAAACTTCACAAGGTATATGGGATATTCCGGCGAATCTGACGGTGTATCAGTTTACGGACAAAAGGATGTTTACAAAGATAAAGTTTCTGCATCTGCTTCATTGAATTACAGCAATTACAAGCTGGGTGATTATGAAGTAGATAAAGTAAATGCGTTCAGCGGACAGCTTGGCATTACATACAGACCTATGCCGCGGTTTTCTGTTGACCTGCAGGGACAATTTTTAATTAACAGGATCTATAAATCAGACGCTAGATTCCTTGTCGGATTCAGCTACTGGCTGTTTAAGAAATTTTGAGGTGAGATAATATGAAAGTAATTAAACTGTATTTATTTCT
Organism: Candidatus Tepidiaquacellales bacterium OLB5; assembly: GCA_001567545.1. Classification (GTDB taxonomy): domain Bacteria; phylum Bacteroidota; class Ignavibacteria; order Tepidaquicellales; family OLB5; genus OLB5. The sequence goes on along the minus strand of LLZO01000056.1, from coordinate 8,429 downwards.
TATTGCCGGGCTGATGATATTTTTAAGCTCTACGGCTTATCTTGTGAAAGATTCCAATAGCCTGAATAAGAATATTAAATCTAAAGTATTTACAGAAGTAAAAAATGAAGCTGTCAGGTATGATAACAGTAAAATTATCAAGTTTGACCATAAGCTTCATGTAAAAGATGCTGGAGTAAAGTGTGAAGACTGTCACACCGGTGCTGTTGGCAGTATTTCATCAAAGGATAATCTTAATCCAAAGAAAGAGAACTGCAGCGGATGCCACGATGTAAAAGACGAAAAAACCTGCAACCTTTGCCATTATGAAGGTGTATATAAAAAACTGAAAACAAGTAAAACTGAACTGATCTTTTCGCATAAACAACACATTACTGAAGAAAAGAAACAGTGTATTGACTGCCATGCAGGGCTTGATAATGTAAAATTCTCCAAAGAAGCATTGTTCTCCGGAATTCCAAATATGGAAAGCTGCTACAGCTGCCATAATACCCAAAAGGCATCAGGCAATTGCGAACAATGCCACAGCAATTTAACAAATTTAACGCCAAAGGACCATAAAAGCCCGAATTTCCTGAATGAACACCGGCTCACAGACCTGACAAGCGGAAAGAACAACTGTATGATGTGCCACAGCGATAATTTCTGCCAGGTATGCCATTCACCTGCTGGATTTAAAGGCAATAACAGCAAAGATGGATTTTATGCGCCGTATTATACCAAAGAAACAGGAGTAAGAACGGACAGAAGCGCTTTGCAGAAACTTACAACGGCTCATACATTGAATTACAGGTTTACGCACGGACTTGATGCAAATCAAAAGAGCTTTGAGTGCAAAACCTGCCACGAAACAAGTTCATTCTGTGCATCATGTCATATGACCGGAGGTGAACTTGTAACAGGAATAATGCCTACAAGCCACCAGGTTGCAGGATTTACAACATTCGGGGTAAATACAGGCGGCGGGCTGCATTCAGACCTTGCAAGGCGTGATATAGAATCATGCGCTTCATGTCATGATGTGGAAGGTAAAGACCCGGCTTGTGTTAGATGCCATTTTGATAACGATGGTGTTAAAGGCACTAATCCCAAAACCCATGAATCAGGGTTTATGAGGGATGAAAAAGGTATCTGGCATGATACTGAAGGCGCAAACTGCTACAGTTGTCATACTGATGCTAATGCCAAGCCTAACGGAACTGCCGGAAGAGGATTCTGCGGTTATTGTCATGGCGGTGATAACGACAGGTTCAGGAAATGATAACTAAAATGAAAAAAATTAAATTTCATAAGAAATGAAAAAGATATTATTGTTTTACGGATTATTTTTAATTTTTATAACTTCTATGCTGGCTTACCAGGGATGCAGCGAGCTGGATAACGGTGTTTCACTGGCGCCGGAAGTAAGAACACACGGAGAGGGCTGGAGTAATCCAAGCTCAGCTAATTTTCATGGGAGCTATATTGCATCCACTAAATGGAATTTAGGACAGTGTAAAACCTGCCATGGAGGCGATTACTCAGGCGGAACATCAGGCTCAAGCTGTCTTGGCTGCCATAGCAGCAGCAACGGACCAGAAAACTGCAGATTATGCCATGGTAACAGCGAACATGCAAATCCTCCAGCTGCTTTGAATGGTGATACCGCAGTATCGTCAATTGGAGTAGGTGTTCATATGAGCCACAGGAATTCTGTTTACGGAAAAGCTTTATCTTGTGATGACTGCCACAGGGATATTAACGGATTCAGTGACCCCAACCATATAGACCCGAATGCAGATGGTATAGCAGAAATAGTGTTCGGAACCAGGGCTTATGATACTCTTGGCGGACCGGTAAGACCGAACCCGGTTTGGGAAAGGAATACTGCTACTTGTTCAGGGGTATATTGCCACGGTACATTTAAGGAAGGTAATGTTGATGCAACAGCTGTGTGGACAAATAAAAGCAGCGTTGTTTGCGGTACTTGTCACGGGGACCCGACAACCGGTAATCCAACACCAAGGACAAACGGGGTATTTACACCGCCGCACTATTCATTTATGAACAGCACAACTTGTTATGTGTGCCACAGCACAGTTATGAACGGGCAGGGGCAGATTATCAATAAAGATCTGCATATTAACGGTATGATAGATTATTGATCTCAGTGCAATGAATTTGCATTAAGTATATGCGCAGCTTTCAAACTGCGTTAGCTTAATGCATTATTACTTAATATTTTATTTAAATATATAAAAGAACAGGGGAGTACGCAATGTATTCCCCTGTTTAATTTTTCCTTTTATTTCTGAATGGATAAAATTAATTCAGAATTTTATTAAAATCTTCTGATGTTAAATGTTTTGGGATATATCCAATACCCTTTTGAGAAAGCTGGTTTATATAGCTTTTTAGATTTTTTTCAGAATTTTTCTTAATCAGCGAAAAAATATCTTTTATTTCCTGGTCTGTGGCAATATTCAAAAATTTATTACAGTCAGAAATCTGTAATTCAGATATTTCAGCGCCGGCTTTTAAGGCATTGCTGATATTTGTATTGCCGCTTTCTGTAAATCCTTTATAAAGATCAGTAAAATTATCAGATTTGTATATACCGGATTCATCATTTTTAACAGGATCGTCAATATTTTTTGATTCAAGGATATCTTTAAGCTTATCAAGATCACTTTGTTTTGTTTCCCCGATCTTATTGAAAAAATCAGAATTATGTTTTGAACCCATAAGTACTGCAAAGTCTCTTGCCAGCTTTACTTCTTCCGTTATATGTTCAAGAGATCTTTTTTCTTCATCATTAATTACCGCAGCTGATCTTGCAGAAGCGTTGAATGAAAAAGAAAAAATATTTACCTGGAGGAATAATAAGAAACCGGCAAACAACAGGAAATTTATTAAACATTTGTTTTTCATGTTATTTGGAATTTAGTTAATAAATATGATGTGTGTATTATATAATTAAAAAAATTTTTAATAAATTCCATGCGGTTTAATATTTTTTTACATTCTTATTAAAAATTTCTCCCGCTATTGTAGTGGATGCAGAACTTAAAAAAACTGATATTTAAATAAAAAAGGATATATTTTTTGAGTCAGATTTGGAAATAATTAAAAAGGAGAGATTAACCGGTAATCTCTCCAATAAAAATAATTTAGAAGAAATTTTATTTATTACGGTAAATATTTAACCGCGGGCAATACCAGCTTTTATTTTCAGTGTCATTATTCCAGTTACGATTACCTCTGCCATAACCATCACCATCACCATTACCGTATCCATTACCTCTGTTATTGCAATTCCAGTTTCCTCTTCCATTGCCTTTTCCTTTACCATAGCCTGATCTTTTGCCGGTACTGTCGCAGTAATTATAGTTCCGGTTAATACAGTTTCCGTTACCCAGATACTTCCGGTTACTGTCAGCAGAAACAATAATTTTATCATATTCATCTTTGCTTAAAACAACCGGAATGTATTCAATCCCATTTGATCTCAGGTTTCGGACAAATGCACGCAGGTGATTTTCTGAACCGCTTTTCAGATAATAATATGTCTGTTTAATATCAGCAGATGTGGTTTTTTCGATATAGGCATTAAGATCATTTATATCTGTTTCTTCGATTAATGCACCAGCTTTCAGGGCATCAATAAGCGATAAATTACCCTGTTCTATAAGCTTATTATAAAGCTCTCTCAGATCTTTATTGGTGAATTCACCGGCGGCATCATTTGTAACGGGGTCATCTATATTGTATTTAACAAGCAGGTCTTTAACAAAATCCATATGTGTCTGTTCAGCTTTCGGAATATTCCTGAACGGGCGTATGTCATATTTTTCATACATTTTATTGTATACATCCCGTGCTAATTTTTCTTCCTCGCGCATATATTTTAAACCTTCGGCTTCTTTATCATCAATATTTTGTGAAAATGAAATACGACCCGAAATGAAATCTGAATAATTATCAAATGTTTGAAAGCTGAGTGCAATGGATATGGATGAGATTGCAGCAAGAGCCATGAGCATAATTATCTTTTTATTCATGGCTTTATAGTAAATTTAACTTAAAATACTTTGTGTCTCTTAATACAAAAATAATATAATTAGCGTAAGATTATACCTGTTTGAAATGTAAATAGTTGTAAAAAGCTGTATTTTTGTAAAAAAACAAGAATTATCAATTAGTTTTTCATTAAATCCCGGAAATAGAAAAAAAAGACGGTCAATTGACCGTCTTTAATTTATTGCTTGTTAATTTAATTAACCAATGAATCAATTAACCAATCAACCGATTTCCTCTTCATGCTTATGTTTCTTTGAATGCTGTGTTTTATCGTTTCCGTTATTATGATTTCCGTTTGTGCTGATATGTTCAGCTTTGCGTGTTTCTGATTTCATTCTGCGGTGCCTAACCAACAGTGATAAATAGAAGCCAATAACCATTACAATTGTACCGGCCCAAACCAGGTTTATAAACGGCTTTATACTTGCTGTAAGAATTAATGTTTCAGGCGCATTCTGCTCCTGCTGCATTTTATGGCTGTCAACTATAGCTATATCAATTGATGATTCACCGGCAACACTCATTTTTGTAAAATAGAATGTGATATTGTGATTGCTCTGGAGCTGGGCAGGAATCGGCATACTTCCGCTTTCAGACATTTCCTGCTCAATGACAAGTTTTTCAGTTTTTCCGTCAACCGTTACTTCAAGCTCTGCGCCCATTATATTAAGCTTGCCGGATTCCATTTCTTCGCGGTTAAACTTTGAGCGGTCAAAATCAATGAATTTAACCTTCATTCCGTTGATTTCTTTTTCTTCGCCTTTCTGGAATGAATGTATATCATTAGGTGTAAACTGACCCGGTTCTTCCAGAGCCATTGGTGAAAGATACAGGTCTTTTGTTACAAGGTTAGCAATATCCGGATTTTTCATAATTCCTTCGGAGTATTCGCTGTAATACATAACAGGCTGTAAAAGAAATGCTTTATCATCTTTCTGAACAATTACATTAAAGTGATATTTTTCCGGGTCATTTGGAATCTCCGTAGCTCCTTTATAAGTTAATATGTATCCTAATGCTTCTTTAGGTTCACCAAGCGGTAAGGCTACATTTTCTTCTACAGAGTATCTGGCAGAGCCTATTACACCAAGAAAAAGCAGCATTAAACCCATGTGCGCAATATATGCGCCCGCTTTAGATTTGTTCTTTATAAATATTGTATAAGCAATTTCGCCGTTAATAAATACTGCAAAAAATGATGCTGCTGCAAGCAGCGCTATTAGCAGGTCTCTTACCCCAAGTATAACAAGAAGTATTGTAATAGCCCCTGTAAATATGAGCGGCATATACAGACTTTTGAAGAATGATTTTTCGTCTGAGTGTTTCCATCTCAAAAGAATACTTATACCGTTTATTGCTGCAATCAGAATTGCAAGCGGCAGGTTCATCCGGTTGTAAAAATCAGGTTCAACAGTGCCTTTGGAAATTATAGGCCAGCTTGTGCCTACTGCAATAACAAGCGCAGCAGCGCAGATTGTAATTGCACCGACAAATAAAGCTGATTCCCTTGAAAGCAGGTTAACCTGCGCTTCGGTTTTTTCTGTTTTTAAACTTTTAAATCTGAAAAATATCAGTCCTAATCCGCCGCCGGCGAACAGGCTTAAGAATACTACCAGGAAAAGATATACTTCCTGCCCGGGATCTACAAATGAGTGAACAGATGCATCACCAAGCACACCGCTTCTGGTTAAAAAAGTAGAATATAATACTGTGCTATAAGCCAATACACATAAAACCAAGCTTGTTTTTTTATACTTACCTACTTTTTCTTCTGCAACCATTGTATGTATTGCTGCAACTATTAAAAGCCAGGGAACAAAAGATGAATTTTCAACAGGATCCCATGCCCAGTAACCGCCCCATCCTAAAACGCCGTATGCCCAGTAACCACCCAGCATAATTCCCAAGCCTAGAACCATGCCGCCGAATAGTGTCCAGGGCAAAGCAAGCTTCATCCATTTATCATACCTGTTTTTAATTAATGCAGCTATTGCAAAGCTGAAAGGAATTGAAAGTGATGTAAATCCGACAAACAGAATAGGAGGATGAATTGTCATCCAGAAATTCTGCAGCAGCGGATTTAATCCGCGCCCGTCTTCAGGCATAAAACCCATCTGAACATCACCGGGGAATGATTCCCATACAAACATATAGGGAGATTTTACAATTAATATAAACAGCAGAAATGCCTGCAGTAATGTAAAAGTACCCATAACAAGCGGTTCGTATTTATCGTTGGGCTGGTTGCCCGGAAGTTTTTCCGAGTCACGGTTTGCCAGGTAGGGAAGCAGGAAAACTCCCAGGATTGCCATCAGGAAAGACCATAGATGAAAGCTGCCTTCCTGTCCGGCATAAAATGTTGAGATCAGAAGATTTGCGGGAAGATCCTTAGAAGAATAGTTCCACACATAAGTGTACTGGAACTGGTGTGTAATAATCAGGTACAGCAAAAATGCTGCAGATGAAATAGTTAATATAGCGCATGCATGAAAAAGGAATCTTGCCTGTTTAATGTAGTTCTGCTGCCCGCCGGCAGTTAAATAATACAGAATGGATGAAAGCAATGCTGCTGCAAATGCTCCGTAGATTAAATATGGTCCCATTGAGTTAAAATTTAAATTGTTTCAATTCAGGATAACTGCCCGTTATCTTTTTGCAGCCTGTTAATATTGCTGCCCAGATTCTTTAAATACAGAAAAATTCCCAGCCATACAATCATAATGATAACCAAAATGCTGTAAAACTGATGAGTATTAAAAAAATTATAAATTCCGTCCATTTATAGATTCTCCCTCAGTTAATTAGGAATCGGCATTCCCATTGACTGGTAAATATCTTCAATTTGCTGCTTGTTTTCCAATGCTTCGGCATTTTTCGGATCAATTTCCAGTATCTTATTATATCTCTGAAGCGCTGGTTTATATTTTTTCTTTGGTGAAAGGTTAGCTTCAAACATCAGGTAATTGGCAGCCGTCATCTGTTTTGTGATATATTCTTTTTTATCTGCATCAGATTTAGATTTCAGGTATTTTGCCTCAGAATCATCTGCGATCTTCATATATTCTTCTGCTTTTGGATCGCCTTTAGTATCGCCTGAAGTATTATCCCCTGTATTGTTTTTGCTTAAATTGCGGTGAATAGAATCATCAGGCATCTGGTTTTTATCAACCTGCTGCTGGTTTTGCTGAGGCTTCTGATTATTTAAAAGCTCTTTGGGTACTTCTTTGGTGCATGAAAATAATGCAAATGCTGATATTAAAAAAATTGAAATTCTTAAAGCCGGTATGTTCATTTCAGTATTATAATTGATTTAATATATTTTTTTAATATAATTTATTTTGTTGTTTATAAAAATGCTTAATTTTACCAAAAAACCTAAATTCCTGTAATATTAAAGATAAAAATCATATACAAACATAACATTTGTACATAGTATCTCATATGATATAAATCATATAATCAAATTTATCAAAAAGAATTAATCTGGAATTAAAATACCGCCCAAACTGTTAATTATTATAACAAATAACCCTGTTTCAATAAATAAAATTTCAGAAAAAATGAAAAATTTACTGGTACCGTTCGATTTTTCCAAAACATCAAATCATGCATTAAATCTTGCACTTTCTATTGCCGAAAAGCAGAATACAACTATTAATCTGTTGTATGTTGTTCAGGACCCTTTTTCTGTTAAGTCATCAGGACTTGGAGAACAGGAATACAGAAACTCTAATATCAGAAAATTTCTGGAGGCGATTAAAAAAGAAACTTATGCAAATTTAAAGCATGTAATTAAAAAATTTAATAACAATAAAATAAAAATAACGCCTTATGTTACTGTAAATGCCAGCGTATATAAAGGGATTTTAAAATTTATTGACACCAAAAAAACCGGGCTGGTTGTAATGGGTACACACGGTATATCAAATTTAAAAACAAAATACCTTGGTACAAATACAGAGCGCGTTTTCAGGATGACTAAAAAACCTGTTATAATAGTGCGAGATGCTGTGAAGCAGCCTGAATTCCGGAAAATTGTATTTGCTACAGATCTTGAACATAAAGCAAGAAAAGTTATTAACCAGGCATGGGCATTTTTAAAGATGTATAATGCAAAAATTGATATCCTCAGGATCAATACTTTAAAAGATTCAATTAGAAGTACTTATGCAATCGGACAGATGCGGAATATTTCCAAAAAATATAATGCTGAGTTTGATTTTGTTTTAGCAGAAGCCAAAACACCGGAGGAAGGAATAAATGAATATTGTGTAAAAACAAAAGCTGACCTGCTGGTAATAGGAGTTCACAGGAAAAAAGGATTTAAGAGGCTTTTTACAGACAGGATATCTGAATCTATTACCAGAACA
>LLZO01000055.1 GCA_001567545.1 Candidatus Tepidiaquacellales bacterium OLB5 | reverse complement strand
CGTATGTGTGGGGCTTCCAGACAGTAAGCATTCCATGGGATAAGCTAAAAGATAAGATTGATCCGCAAGGTCCCGCTGGATTTATACTGAATAAATAATAGAATATTATATGCATCAACTCCCCTCTCCCACGGAGTTCGTTGGACCTTTCCTAAGGAGGGGAGGCAATAAACTTCCGGCAGGAAGTTTATTGCGGGGTGGTAACATCAAAGCCTGAAGATTAACAAGTCACCCACCCTGCTGAAACCATATTTCTTTTTGTGTTGCCACGACCTTCAGGTCGTGGATAAAAATTCACTATATATACGGGACTTTAGTCCCCATATATTTTTTTGGAGGTAGTATCATTATATTCAGATACAAAAAAACAAAGGGCTCACCGCCCCTTGTTCTAATAAAACTTTGCGTTTTCCGCTCCCGTCATGTACTTAGACCTGACGGGAGCGCTAAAAATTTTATTTTATTAAAATCATTTTATTGAATGAAAGAATTGCATTATCAGCTTTAACTGTGTATATGTAAATACCGCTTGCAAAGTTTGAACCATCCCACCGGACTTCATATTTTCCGGACTGTAACATATTTTTATAATATATGTTAGAAATAAACTTACCGTTTAAATCGTAAATATCAACTGAAACGTTTTCTGCGTTTTCTCCAATTTCAAATAAAATATTTGTCAAAGGATTAAATGGGTTAGGGTAGTTTATAGTATAACTATTTCTTAGCGGCAATAACTCAGAATTTTGGCTGATAGAAGTAAAGTTACCGGCATCAGTTGTTTTCAATATGATCCCGCTTTCACCAACAAGCCACCCTGTATTTGCATTTATAAAAGCAGCGCTGAGAATTGCAGGGAATCCCGGAATTGTATCAATTCTCCACGTTGCACCGGAATTATTTGTGTATGCCATGTGGCGCGCACCTATTGTAACAGCATTGCTGCTGCTGAACATTTTAGTAGAATGGTAATCATCAAACGCAGCGGGAGTTCTATTGACCCAGTTCAAACCCGAATTAACCGTAAAATGAACCGAACCCTCCAGTGCAACACTGCATATTCCTGTATTGATATCAAAGAAATCTATACTAACCGGCCATGCGCTGAATGAATAGTTAGTCCAGTTATTTCCCCCGTTGGTTGTTTTCCCGATTCCATTCCAATAACTTGCCCAGCCGGTCTGTGAATTCACAAAATGTACTGCATGACACAGTTCCAAAGGCTGTATGGTCCAGTTTAATCCTCCGTTCGTTGTCTTATAAGTATACTCTCCGCCTGCCCACCCGGTATTTTCATTCTGAAAATAAACAGTATAGAAATCAAAACCTCCAAAACTTCTTACATTCCAGTTACTTCCTGCATTTGTTGTATAAACAGAGGTACCGTTTAATCCGACACCCCACCCGGTGGTTTCATTTACAAAATATATGCTGTTAAGTTTATAAAGTGAGCCTTCAGAAAGGGGTTCCCATACAAGTCCTCCGTTTGTTGTCTTTACCATGTTATCAATTCCCGCAGCGTAACCAGTTAATGCTGAAGTGAAAAAAACAGAATTCAACGACCTGTTTATTCCCCTGTTTAGTAAATTCCAGTTATTGCCTGAATTTGTAGTTTTATAAATTGTCCCGTTATAACCCGAAACATATCCAGTATTAAGATCAGAAAACCGGATTCTGTAAAGGATATTTATATCATTAAGCACTTGATTCCAGTTAGTACCCGAATTAGTTGTTTTGTATAAACCGGTTCCGGCAGTAAAAAATCCGGTTGAGTTGTCTATAAAATGTATGCCTCTGATAGTTCCGGATACGCCGGACCCTGTAGATTGCCATGTAGATCCATTGGTAGTTTTATATAAACTTCCCTGAGCTCCGCCGCACCATCCGTTTACATTGCTTGAAAAAGCTATTGCATGAAGGTCCAGCGTACTTGCTGTTAACTGGGCTTGCCATGTACTTCCGGAATTTGATGTATACAGAATTGTTGATGGCCAGTTAGAATTATCGTCATATGTACAAGCCCATCCCGTATTTTCATCTGCAAAATACATACTTGGGATCGTATTATTTGTTCCGGAACTTTGTGTTATCCAGTTAAATCCACCGTTGGTGGTTTTTCTGATTATACCGTCCATTCCGCTGACCCAGCCAGTAAGAGAACTGGGAAAATAAAGCTCGAAAAGCGGGCTTGATGTAATAATTGCAGCACTCCACCTATTCCCCCCGTTTGTAGTTCTCCAAAAATATCCTCCGGTTGATATTGTAAAACCCGTGTTATCGTTTATAAATTTTACATTATACAAATGTTGATTTGAATAATTACCCTGATATTCCCAGGTTACTCCCCCATTAGTGGTTTTTATAATATTTCCGTTAGCGCCGGTTAAGTATCCTGTATTGTTATTTAGTAAATATATTCCTGTATTTAATATACCTGATGATTGATATTGGAACAAAGGGTTTGAGAACAAAGCCGGAGACAAAGTAAAAGCAAAAATAAACGTAAAAAAAAGCTTTCATATTATTTAATATTTTAATTGAATTATCAGCCGATATTTAAGTAAACCAATTCATATATTCTTAAAATAATAGAAATTAATCAAAAATTACAGATTAAATCTAATGATGACTTTGAGATTCTCCGGTGTTTTTAACAGGATGATTTCAAATCCTGCAATGTTACTTGCCGGCTGAAATCATATTTTTTTTTGTGTTGCCACGACCTTCAGATCGTGGATTAAAGATTGGTTAAATACGGGACTTTATTCCCCGAATATTTAATTGCGGGGAAGTATATTTTTATATACAAAACACGAAGTCACTCCCCTGCATCAAATACCTGGCGGTATTTGCTGCATTCCCCTCCCAAAATAGGAGGGGGGTAATGTGTGAAAGATTTTTGCAGACTGGCACTCCCTCTCCCCGTTTTTGATCCCGCTAAGCAAAGGTGCCCCATAGGGGCTACTTCGTAGCGGTTAAAGCTTTTTTTCTTTCCTTTTATTCCCCTTTAACTTAAATTCATTATCAAATAACTTTACACCTTATTAATGAAAATATATTATTCAGATCATTACACTGTTCAATTGCCTGTAGGGCACAGATTTCCCATGGAAAAATACCGGCTGCTGAGAGAAAAGCTTGTGGCTGAGGGTATAGTTACCGCAGCGGAGCTGTATGAGCCGGAGCTTCCCGCGCGCGATATAATTACGCTTGCGCACTCACCGGAATACTTTGATGCCTATGCTGCAGGTACGGTTGACCCTAAAATTATCCGGAGGATAGGGCTGCCGTGGAGCAAAGAGCTTTTCCGCCGCTCGCTTGCATCAGTTGGCGGAGCAATTGGCTCAGCATACAGCGCCTTTGAGTGCGGCATAGGCGGCAATCTTGCAGGCGGCACGCATCACGCTTTCCGCGAGCACGGCGAGGGGTTCTGCGTGTTCAATGATTTTGCTGTTGTTATACTTCACTTAATAAAGTGCGGCTTAATTCACCGCGCCGCAATTGTTGATCTTGATGTGCACCAGGGCAACGGCAACTGCGGAATACTGGGAGCAAACCCCGATGTATATATTTTTAGCATGCACGGCGGAAAAAATTACCCGTTTGC
>LLZO01000054.1 GCA_001567545.1 Candidatus Tepidiaquacellales bacterium OLB5 | reverse complement strand
TTGATGAGTTCGACTGGCAGCGGTTTTATAGTAAGCCGCTATCAGGATCTAACTTGCTTTCAATGCCAACACGGTATGCCGGTTCGGTAAATGTTGCGCCGTACAATAAAACAGTATCTACCGGTACTGGTAACTTTGGGAGCTCTAATGCATCAACATACCGGGACATAATAATTGATGGTAATCAATGGCGGTGCAGGCAGAATTATGCTTATGTTGATTCAGTAGAAATATCCGTAGCAGATGCATCCAATATCACTGAAATATATTTAACAAGCTGGTATAAATGGGAAGATGGCACATATACGGAAATCGGCAGGTCAAATGATTTCAGCGCTTCGTTATCTGACGGTAATAATATTATAAGATTAACAACATCTGTTTATTATACCGAAGGCTGTTATTATGGCTTGCGCGTTAAAACAGCCGATACACTTGCAATGTGCCAGAATACCGGTGTTTCAAATGTTAACATGCTCGTAAAAGACGGCAGAACTTCATCGGATAGTACAGAAGTTTCCGGCTGGAGTTCAAGATCAGGCTGCACAGTTAATATAAACCTGAAAGCACAGGCACCGCTTGCCGTTTTTATTGGTGATTCGCGTATGAGCGGAGCATCAAACAGTACCTATGTTCATACTTCGTATCTTGAAACAAGCGCACAGGAACGGATATATCATGCTATCCCCTATAAAACATTTAACAAGTACGGCTACACTTACCAGAACATGGGTAAAAATGGTGACGGTCAGCTTGCATTATTAAACAGATGGTATACAGATGTTACTGCCATAAAACCAAAGTATGCAATAATTCTTGTTGATGTTAACGATCTTGCCGGCGGAGCTTCTTATACAACAATGACAGGCAGATGGGCGCAGATGATTGACAGCTGCGAAAATTCCGGTATAATACCGGTTGCTATATTAAAAGTTGGCTGGACTAACGGCACTACAGCGCAGATGCGCCGCAAGGATAGCGTTGATGTGTATGTACAAAGTTATATTGAAGGTAAAGGTTATTGGGTTGATGCTTCCGTAACAGCTCAGTTTGATGCAACGGGCGACCCGGGTAATCTTTGGGACTTAACAGCATTAAGTGATTGCTCTGATGGTGTGCATTTAACAAGTGCCGGGCATCACTTGATAGGTAATGCTGTGCAAAGCAAACTTGAGAGTATATACAGTATGAATATTCCCGTATTTGCTTATTATCAGCCTATACTGGATAGTCTGCGGAATGAATATTATATCGAGCCAAGCTATGAAAGGCAGTGGATGAATGACAGCCTTATCATGAATGCCACTAATGACGGTTGGTGGAGTAAGATGAAATGCTTCACTATGCTTTGTGCAAACGATACAAGTGTAATGCTGCTGGATTGGGTACGTAAATCTAAAAATGTAGCCGCCGGTAATTCATTCCAGATTGACAGAGGAACACAGTCAGCCGGGACAACTTATTTAAATACATTATATAACCCAACCAATGATGCAACTGTAGGGCAGAATAATTTCAGTTTTGGATTTTATACCCGTTCAACCAATGTTGGCAGTACCTGGGATATGGGCGCAAAGGATGGAGCAGTGTATTCGATACTTATTGCGCAGTTTGGCGGAGCTTCTACGTATTGGGCGGTTAATCAGGCTGCGCTCAATAGTAATGCCTCAACAATTACGGGGTTATTTTCAACCACGCGAAGCGTTAACGATTCAAACGAAGTATTCAGGAACGGGACCAGAATCGTAAAGGCAACCAATGCTACAAATGGTCTTATAAATATTAATATGTATCTCTGTGCATATAATAATGGCGGTACTTCAGCAAGCCACACAGCCCGCCGGTACCAGATGTATTATATATCATCCGGTTTGACGGCTTCGGATATTTCAAACATGTACACAAGAATATATGCTTATCTGAACAGGATAGGCGCAAAAATAATAAATGGCACCAAAAGGAAAAAACAACAGGCGGAGAGAC
>LLZO01000053.1 GCA_001567545.1 Candidatus Tepidiaquacellales bacterium OLB5 | reverse complement strand
CAGGCGCGAGCGCAAACACGGCAAATCAAGGTGGTCTTTCTTTAAACGCTTAAAGCTGGCTTTCGATACATTCTTCGGTTTCTCAGCGCGACCTTTAAGGATAGCGTCTTTTATAGGCATGCTTACATGGGTACCGGCATTTCTGCTGGCGCTTTATATTATTTTACGAAAAATAATTCTTGATGCCCCGCTGTTCGGCGTGCCTGCGCTGATTGCTTCTATATTTGTAACCGGCGGACTGATACTGCTTAGTATTGGGATTGTAGGCGAATACCTGTGGCGAAATTTCGATGCAACAAGAAAGCGTCCGACTTTTATAGTAGAGGAGACAAAAAATATTTAACATGTTTTTCTGCGAGGGAGATTAATCTCCCGAAGCAGTCTTATAAAGGCAGCACAAACACCTTTAACCAAAACAAAGCTGAATATTTAATGACTGAACTTCCGGTAATACATTTCGATTGTCTGCATTTTTACGGGGATAGACCCTGCAAACCCAACAAGGAGCTTGGAGTGTTTTGCGGGAACTGCAGCTATTACGAAAAGGATGAATCAATAACGGAGGAATTTCCCCCTGTACCCGCGGCAGTGCCGCATGATCTCACAGACCGGTATACTAAAATTATAATAGTTAAGCTTGATGCAGCAGGCGATGTTTTACGGACAACTTCAATACTTCCAAGCCTTAAGGAAAAATTCACCGACAGCAATATTACATGGATAACAAAGGAGCGCTCATACGAGCTGCTTAAAGATAATGATATGATAGATGAGATCTATTTTACGACTGACGAGCTTAGCCATGTATTTAATAATGAATTTGATATTGCAATAAATCTGGATAGCGGGACTGAAAGCTGCCAAATTATGAATCTTATCACCTCAAAATATTATTACGGATATACTATTGTTAACGGCAAACCCTACCCGGCAAATACGGCAGCAAATGAATGGTTCATGATGGGCGTTAACGATGCGGTAAAAAAAGCCAACAAAAAATCATACCACAAAATAATTCATGAGATATGCTGCCTGGAGTATGAAGGCTCTGAGCCGTATATATACCTGACACCTGAAAACAGGAGACACGCAGCGGAACTTGGTAAGCAGCACGGAATTGTTAAGTTTAACAGCTTTATTCTTATTAACCTGGGGGGCGGCAGCCGCTGGCAGTATAAAAAATGGACTTCTGCCGGTTATATAAATCTGGCAGATATATTAAGCGAAAAATATCCGGATACTGTAATTGGCATTATTGCAGGTGATGAAGACAGGGAATTTTATTCGGATATTTCTGCAGAATTAAAGTTACTTAAAAGAGATAATATTGTTTTCTGGGGAACAGAAAACTCTATGGAAGATTTTATATGCATTGTTTCGCTTGCGAATGAAGTTTTTACCTCAGATTCGCTCTGCTTTCATATAGCTACAGCATTGGGAAAATATACAGTTGTTATAGTTGGTCCAACTTCAAATACAGAGCTGGATGTATTCGGCAACGGAAAAGTGGTTTATTCAGAAAAAGTAGACTGCCTTTGCTGTTACCTGAATACATGCCCCAAAACAATTAACTGCATGAACACACTTGAAGCTGATGAAATATCCGGACTCTTTGGAGCAAACCGTTAGTATAATTTGGCAGAAAATAATTTAAAAATAGTTTACCTGACTTCCGAAAGTTACATTGACCACAGCTATACAGTTGTGCAGGAACTTAAGAAACACGCTGACCTGGTAATATTTCTGCAGGCACGGGAAGCTACCGTGGAAATTGACAGGTGGTGCAAAAAGTTCGGTGCTGAATTTGTAGAAAGGAAACGTTTCCGCAATCCGTTAAGCTTTATCAGTGAAATTTTTTTCCTGCTGAAGATCAGGAAAATGAAACCCGATGTTGTATGGTTCAACACAATGACCGTTTACCAGGTGCTTCTTGCGGATTTGCTGCTGGATAAATTCCTTGTAGTAATGCACGATGTTGACCTTCACCCCGAAAGCAAAGACAGGCACGGACTGTTTTCAGTTAAAATGACAATGAAGCTTGCTCTTAAGAAAATATGCGCAGCAAGCAGAACGCAGGCTGAAATTTTTAAGCGCCAGCACGGATTTTACCCGCCGGTTTTTCAGCTGCCGGCAATAAACTATTACAAAGAAACCGGCGATAAAGCAGCCGTGAAACCTTCTGATAAAGTCAGATTCTTTTTCTTCGGTTCGGTTGAAAGGTATAAGGGTATTGAAATGCTGCTTGATGCAGCAGAGCTGCTGCAGAAAAAAGGACTTAAGTATGAACTGAATATTTACGGCAGGATAAAATATGACGAAGAGCTTATTATTGACAGGATACGCAGCCTTGTAAATGCCAGCATTTATAATGAATTTATCGATTACCGGAAGATTCATTCAGTTTATATTAACAACGATGTACTTATCCTGCCTTACAGGCAGGTTACACAATGCGGACCCCTGCTTATTGGTTACAGCGAGGGCGTACCTTCAATTTGCAGTGATCTTGAAGGTTTCAGGGAATACGTTACTGAAGATGTTGACGGAATGATGTTTGATAATACAGCATCCGGACTTGCTGCAAAAATGGAAGAGATAATCAACGATCCGGAATCTGTCAAAAGGCTATCCAGGGGAATTGAAGAAAACGCCATGAAGAAATTTTCGATGCAGGCTTTGGCTGGTGAATATATAGAGAATTTCAGGAAGTGTGCGAAGGCTTAAAAGCATAAACCGCAGAGAACGCAAAGAGCGCTAAGGATGTGTGACCTCTATGGTGCCAAAATGTTTTTTGGAGAAGCAGTTGAAAATGTGTGATCGCATGCGGTCTGAAAAAGTTTTATTTTTTGAAACTAAACTGAGATAATGAACGCAGGAAGATAACTATGTTAGGAGTCAAACACTTATAAAAATAAATTTTCAGTGAATGCCGACTCCGCAGGAGCCGAACATTAAATTCCCGAAAATAATTATATTTCAAATGCTTCAAGATATGGCTATTTTAGCGCAGAAAATAAAATTCCAGGCAAATAAATGAAAATACTGGTCACAGGCGGAGCGGGATTCATTGGCTCTCATGTAGTTGATGTGCTGATGGAACAGGGACACGAAGTAATAATATATGACCTCGAAGCGCCTGTTTACGGACAGAAATGCGAAAACATTGTTGGCGACGTTAATGATCCCCATAAATTTAAAAAGGCAGTCAAAGGTATTGATGCCATATACCATATGGCAGCGCAGGCTAATGTTAATATTTTCTTTAACGAGCCTGTTGTATCGAATTTGAATACATCAAACTCTACAATTAACGTACTTGAAGCTGCGCGGGAAAACAATGTTGGGCGGGTTTTACTTTCATCAACCGAGTGGATCTACGGCAGCGTTGAAGGAAATGAAGAGACACAGATAACCGAAGCAACAATTTATGCGCAGAACCCGGACCACCTGTACACTTCATCAAAAATAGCAGCAGAAATGTTCTGCAAAAATTATAAAACCCTTTACGGGGTGAATTATACCATAATGAGGTACGGGATCCCCTTTGGCGAGCGGGCAAGGCCCGCAACGGTTACACCGATATTTATAGATAAAATTCTGAAAGGTGAAGAAATAACAATACACGGAACGGGCAGCCAGACAAGGCAGTTCATTTATGTGCGAGACCTTGCCGAAGGCAACGTAAGCTGTTTAAAACCCGAAGGAGAGAACGAAATTTTTAATATCAACGGCAGGGAAGTTATACGGGTTATTGATATTGTAACAACGCTTGAAGAAATCTTAGGAAAAAAAGCAAAGGTAAAGTTTATAGAAGACCGCAAAGGTAACTATAAGGGCAGGTATATATCAAGCGAGAAGGCAGAGCGTATGCTGGGCTGGAAGCCGAAATATTCTTACCGCGAAGCGATGGAAAAATATGTGAAAACTGTTGTTGGCTGATAGACAAGCAGCACAGACTCTCCTGTCTGTGCTTAAATGAAAAATAAAATATGCTAATTGGTGCACAGGCAAGAATGCCTGTGCCACTTTAAATATGAATAAAAAAGTTTTAGTCATCGGCGGCGCGGGTTATCTTGGTTCGGTCTTAACTGAACGGCTGTTAAGCGAAGGATATTCCGTTAGGATACTTGACAGCTTTATATATGGCAAACGTTCAGTGGAAAAATTTGCAGGCGATAAACGCATTGAAATTATAGAAGGCGATATCCGCAATATTGAAACAGTGAATATTGCTATACGTGATTCCAACAGCGTTATACTTCTTGCGGCAGTTGTGGGAGACCCGGCAAGCAAGGCGCGGCCCGAGCAGACGGTTGAAACAAATTTTCTTGCCGCGCAGGTTGTGGCATCATCTGCAAAAATTGCGGGAGTAAGCAAGTTTATATATGCATCAACATGCAGTGTTTACGGTGTTGGAAAAGATATTCTTGATGAAGAAGCACCGCTGAATCCCGTGAGCCTGTATGCAAAAACTAAAATATCCAGCGAAGAAAGTATAATGGGTATTGCAGATAATGATTTTAAGCCGGTAATTATGCGTATGTCAACATTATACGGGT
>LLZO01000052.1 GCA_001567545.1 Candidatus Tepidiaquacellales bacterium OLB5 | reverse complement strand
ACAACATCCTTTTTGCCAAGGTAAACAAACGCAACACCATCAACATTCTTTAATATATTCTGTATCTGCACTAAGCCTGAAGTTTGCTTTGAGGGCAGGTCTATCTGTGTAATATCGCCGGTTATAATGCATTTTGAATTTATGCCAAGCCTTGTAAGGAACATTTTCATCTGCATTGATGTAGCGTTCTGGGCTTCATCCAGTATCAGGAACGCATTATTTAGGGTTCTTCCCCTCATATATGCCAGGGGTATGATTTCAATGATATTTCTTTCGAAATATGTTTTAAGCTTTTCAAGCGGCACCATATCTTCAAGGGCATCAAACAATGGTTTAAGATACGGGTTTACTTTTTCGGAAAGGTCACCCGGTAAAAATCCAAGGCTTTCCCCGGCTTCTACAGCGGGTCGTGAAAGAACTATCCTGTTTATCTTTTTGGCTTTTAGCGCAGCAAGTGCAATAGCTACTGCAAGGTAAGTTTTACCAGTTCCGGCTGGCCCGATTGCAAAAACAATTTCATTTGTTTTTGTTTTATTGAACAGCTCCAGCTGACCTGTTGTTTTTGGTTTTATGAAATCACTTTTTTCAACAAGTATAACATCATCAATATCTTCGCGTTTAATTCCTGTGCGTTTTTCCAGTGCGGAATCCTGCGAGCCTGTTACAAGCTCAATTATCAGGTTTACATCGCCCTCGGTGATCTTTCCCTGCCTTTTTTGCAGGAGCATAAGCTCTTTTACGATGGTTTCGATCTGTGATATCTCTTCTTCATCGCCTTTAAGAAAAATATTTTCTCCGCGTAATGTGATATTAGATGAAAATCTTTCCCGGATGAGATCAATATTTTTTTCGTTAATGCCGGCAAAGTTCATAAGGTCGGTATTTTCAAGCACAATATTTTTATCTGATAATGCCAATTAAATTTTTCCGGTTTATTGAACTGAGTTTAATCTTTTTAATTTTTGATAAATAAACAAGCCCTTGAACCGAAGTCCAAGGGCCTGAAATACTTTGCTTAAAAAAGTAAGCAAGAATCAAGAAATGTTAATTATTTCTTAACGTCTTTCTTTTCATCTTTCTTTTCATCTTTCTTCACGTCTTCTTTTTTGGTATCAGTAGTTGTCTTTGTTTTTCTTACTTTTCTGTATTTCTTTGACTTCATTTCAGCTTCTTTTTTCTGAGCATCAGTCAATGTCGGGATCTTTAAGCACTGTCCAGGATAGATCAGGTTAGGATTGGTTACCTTTTTGTGTCTAGCATGTTTCAGAGCATCAGCATTAGCAACGCCGTTTTTGTTAGCATCCCAAATTGCCGGCCAGTAATACGGTGAACCGAATTTCATCTTGGAGATCTTCCAGAGGCAATCACCTTTTACAACAGTGTAGCATGCTTCAGGTGGTTTTACTCCCCAATCTTCAAGTTTTTTCTTCATTGATGCATACCTGTCAGCAAATTCAGGTAAGCAGCGAGCTTTATCTTTTGAAATTTCGTCGAAGTACATTTTACGTGCATCATCGGGTGTACCAACTTTGCCGTTGATCTTCTTCTCTGTTTCTTCAAATTTCTTTCTGAAATCAGCAACACCGCTCTTTGTTGTACCAACTAAAGCATAAAGATCGTTCTCGCATTTTTCGAGTTCTTTATCTTTGTTAGCTGAGGTCTGTTTTAAGCCGTCGATTTCGCTTGTTAAAGCGCTTAATCTTGACTGTAAGTTGCTCTTTTCAGCGTTAAGCTCGTCCATCTGCCTCTGCCATTCTTCTTCATCCATTTCCTCCATCTGCTGGTCATCATCATCATCATCATCATCGTCATCATCCTGTGCAAAAACGTTAGCATTGTTTAATGATAAACCTAATGCTAAGAAGAATAAAATAAATAATTTATGTAATTTCATTATTTACCCATCCCGTCTAAGCATGACTTGGTTTTTGCCATATCGTCATTGCATTTTTTGATTTTTGCATCTTTATCGGAAATCTGTTTCTGTAAAGAAGCTTTTTCATCTTCTTTAGCTTTTACCTGTGAGCGTAAGCTTTCAACTTCTGCTTTCAGGTTGTTTAAAGCTTCCATCTGCTCTTCGTCAACACCGCCGCCGCATCCAACTAAGAAAGCTGAACCGGTGAACATTGTTGCGATTAAGAGCATATAAAGCTTGCTTCTTAATTTTGCCATTGAAATACCTCCTGTATTAGATGGCTGGTTTATAAATAAAATTGGTTAATTAACACAACAAATATAACTTTTAATTAAGCATTTGTCAAGTGTTATTCCAAAAAACTATACAGTATTTAATGCTGAAAATAAGAAAAAAATGAGGAAAATACCTAAACTGTACTAAAATTGATACAGTTAAATTTCAAAAAAAAACCTGAATTTAACGGGGCTTTGAAGGAATTTTTAAGATCTGACCGGGATACAGAAAATCCGGATCATCTATTTCTGTTTTGTTTGCTTCCCAAATTAATTTCCATGATGAAGAAGTACCATATAACTGTAATGCTATACTTGTCAGGTTATCACCTTCGGCTACTATATATTCATCAACTGATATTTTTTCGGTCTTAACAGGCACATAGTTATCCACAATATTTTTTAAAGAAACAAAGCGGTCAGAAAACTCCGGCAGGCAGCGTATCTTCGATGCGCTTATTGAATTGTAATAATTTTTAGATGCATCATCCGGCGAGCTGCTCCTTGAATTAATATAACTTTCAGCTTCGTCAAATTTCCTGCGGTAATCAGCTACCTGTTCTTTAGTTGCTCCAACAAGTGCATACAGCTCGGCTTCGCAGTCAAAATTTTCTGTATATATCAGCAGCTGCTTAAGGCTGTCTATTTCAAGAGCCAGGGTATCCATTTTTGCCAGGAGCTTGATAGCATCAACAGCATAAAGATCCCTCACAAATTCCCATTGTTTCTGGTTAAGCTCTTTGGGCAGCTCATCGGGAAGCTTTTCTGTCTGCGCAAACACCTGTAAGAAAATTAATGTACAGAATACTATATATATAAATTTTATCTTCAAAATTTAACTTTACTTTGATAGTTTATAAGTTTCTACCAGCTTTATTCCTTCATCATACCTCAGTATATTCAGCTCTGAATTGATGCCGTGATAATCTAACGATATTTTTGATTTAATTGCATCATAATCAACCAGATTTTTCAGCGCAATATTCAGTTCGTGCCTGGATTTTGATCCGCTGCCAATAAGGCTGAAAATCAGCTTGCCGGCATCATAACCAAACAGAAAATTCTTTGTAAGTTTATATTTGGTTTTTGCAATACCTGTTTTCAGATCTTTGAACTCCGGTTCATTTTCATCCGGGTAGTATTCAGATTCAAATACTACATTTTTAAGGTATACTTTATTGTCTTCAAGTATTTTTTCATTGTTCCAGTCACCTGTGCCTGCAATATACATGCTCAGACCGTCTGAAAACAGCTGCGGTACAATAACATTAATTTCACCCGGATTTGAAACCGGTATATAAATTGCATCGATTACACCCTGAACAAATTTTGTGGTTTCGGGTTTAAGCTTATATGGTTTTATATTCATTGTATCAAGGATTTTTCTGGCGTTTTTGCCGAACATATAAAATATACTTATATCCATGTTCAAAGAAACCGAAGAGTCGATCAAAGACCACCTGACCCCGCTTAACTCAAGCTTCTGTCTCTGTGTCAGGTTCAGGTTTGCCGCGTTAATAAACAGGTCGTTTTCCTTTATATATTTTAAAATATTGTTTATCTGCTCGGTAATGTTTTGGGGGTCTTTTTTATATGACTGGGCTGTTAACACTTTTCCGCCCATGGTTTTTACTTCATTATCAAAATGTTTCCGGAAGTTTTCTCCGTATACATCTTCATAAATAACCGCAAAGTTTTTTAAGCCGTTTTTTTTGATGAGGTAATCAGCCATAAGCTTACCGCGGACTTCGTAACTTGGATTAAGCTGGAAAACGTAATTATAATTGGAAGCAAGCTCATCTCCGGTTGCAGTCGGTGATATTATGGGCAGAGTGAAAAGCGGGCCGTTTTCGGCAGCTTCACCAAGCTCGCTGCTGAATACCGGGCCTATAACACCTATAATACTTTCATCTTCGCCAAAGCCGCGGATAACATCAGCGGCTATTACCGGGTCACGCTTTGTATCCATTACCTCCAGCGTTACTTTTACAGGGGCATTTTTACTGTATTCCTGAAGCGCATATTTTATACCGTCAAGTATTTCATTTCCAAGCTGTTTTTTGCTTCCGTCTTCTGAATCACGGAACAGCGGCAATGCTATGCCTATCTTTACCTGGTTCTGGGAATTTGATACAGATGGGCAAAATAAAATTAACAAAAAACAAATTACCGTTAATATAATTTGAAATTTGAAATTTGAAATTTGAAATTTATTCTTAATTATTCCCATTCTATTGTTGATGGTGGCTTATTGCTTATATCATAAACCACCCTGTTAATTCCTTTAACATTGTTAGTGATCCCTGTTGAAATTTCCTCCAGTGCCTTTGCCGGCATAGGAAACCAGTTTGCTGTCATTCCGTCTACACTTTCTACAGCCCTAAGAGCAACTACTTTTTCATATGTGCGGCTGTCGCCCATTACCCCGACGGTTGAAACCGGAAGCAGAACTGCAAAAGCCTGCCAGATCTTATCATAAAGTCCGTGTTTGTGCAGATTTAACCTGTAAATATAATCTGCTTCCCGTAATATATCAAGTTTTTCTTTTGTAACCGCGCCAAGTATCCTTACCGCCAGCCCCGGTCCGGGAAACGGATGCCTCCCCAATATTACATCGGGGATCTTTAATAACCTGCCTATTACACGCACTTCATCCTTGAATAGTTCCCTGAACGGCTCGATAAGATTCATATGCAGTGATTTAGGCAGGCCGCCAACGTTATGATGTGTTTTAATAGTTACACTTGGCCCGTGAAATGATGATGATTCAATTACATCCGGATATAACGTTCCCTGAACCAGATACTTTATCTTATTTTTTCCTTTAGATTGTTTTTTCGCAAAATCCTGGAACACATCTATAAATGTTTTACCGATAATTTTCCGTTTCTTTTCGGGATCTGTTACTCCGTCAAGGCGTTTTAGGAAAAGCTTCGAAGCATCGATAAATTTTAAATTAAGCTTGCCTTTAAAATATTTTACGATTTCAGAGCTTTCATTCTTGCGCATTAAACCGTTATCTATATGTACGCAGATCAGGTTTCTGCCGATGGCTTTATGAATCATGAATGCAGCTACGGCGGAATCAACACCGCCGCTCATAGCACAAATTGCTTTTTCACTGCCAACAAGCTTTTTAATTTCCTTTACTTTTTCGTTTATGAATGAACCCATCTGCCATTTATTTTTAATACGGCAGATCTTATAAAGGAAGTTGTTAAGTATTTTTATGCCCTGCTGGGTGTGATTAACTTCAGGGTGGAACTGCACACCGTAAATTCTTTCCTTTACAGCTTCAAAGCTGCTTATCAGCCCGTTTTCGCTTTTAGATGTGGCTTTAAAGCCGCGGGGCAGCTTTTTTATGTGGTCATTATGGCTCATCCAGACCGTAAGGTCTTTATTTATACCTGCCAGTATTCCGGCTGAAGATGTAATGTGTATGTTTGTTTTGCCGAACTCTCTTGTTTTACCTCCTTTTACACTGCCTTTAAAGTGGTGTGAAAGAAGCTGAAGTCCGTAACAAATGCCAAGTATCGGCACTTTAAGGCTTAAAATCAGCGAAGCAAGCGAGTATGCATTTTTCATATAAACACTCTGCGGACCACCGGAAAGTATTATTCCCCTGATGCTTTTATCATGTACTAGGTTTTTCATATCTGCCGTACAGGCTATGACTTCTGAGTATACATGGCACTCCCTTACTTTCCTCGCAATCAGCTTGGTGTACTGTGAACCGAAATCGATTATTATTATTTTATCTGCGTGCATATAAAAAATTACGAATTACGAATTAGGAATTACGAATACACTTTGATACTTGAGCTTAAAATTTGGCATTTTGCAAAGCGTATTTTACTGCTCCCCAAACCGGAGGAAACTCCGGTTTCACAAAGCTGATATCCGGAAAATATCTCTTTGCTGCTTTTTTTAACTCCATTGCCAGCAGTTTTTCTTCCGTTAACAATGAACCCATCAGTGCAACACTGTATTTCTGTTTCTTTATAGGTATAAAATGAGTGAGCAGATTATCAGCAGCATCTTTAATTATTTCAATTGAAACTTTGTCGCCATTTTCTGCGCAGCGGAAAACGTGCTTTGTTAATTTTGAAATTTCAAATCCCCGGTGATAAACGTGCTGAATGATATTTGTTTCATCAATTCCGAACTCTTTTTTAAATACTTTAGCCAGCGTTTCAGAATTCAGCCTCTTATCGTAATGCTTTGTTACTTTGTACAGTGCTTCCCTGGCTATCCAGTGGCCGCTGCCTTCATCGCCAATATGTCTGCCCCAGCCGCCTATTCTTTTGATTTTACCGTCACCTGACTTATAATAGAATATAGACCCTGTTCCGGCAATTAATATCCCGCAATTTTTTGTTGTGCTATCAAATGCTGCAGCAAGCGCTATTTCAGTATCGGGCAATATGTAAATTTGTTTTATCCCGGTTGTTTTGCTTAAGGCTGCTGCAAGCTTTTTCCTGTCTTTTTCATAACGCGCACCGGATATTCCGGCTGAAACTGCCAGTATATTACCCTTACCTGCAATTTCGTTGATATCTTTAATAATATTTTTCAGGCGTTTAAATGATTCTGTAAATCCAAGCAGGTTTAAATTAATGAACGGAAATTTAAAAAGCTTCGTTTTATGCTTTCCGTTCGTGAAATCATCAAGCGGATATAATAAAGCATCGCTTTTTGTAGCGCCTGAATCTATTGCTAAAATATATTTCAACCGGTCAATTTTCAGAAATGTTAGGTAAAAATAGGGATAATTGAATAAAAAGAATATGACTTTAGAATTCTGATTGTAAAAACTGAGATTAAGTATTATTTTTGTATGGAGGTAAATATGAAATTCTCTTTCTTTATAATTTTATTAATGTTCTTGTTTTTAAATTCTATTGCCCAGGTGCAGCAGGAGTGGGTAAGAACATATAATACTACACCGGATTATTACGATCATGCTCTCAAACTTAATGTGGATGGTAACGGGAATATTATATGTTCTGGTAATAATAGCAATAATGAATTAGTATTAATTAAATATGATGAGCGCGGAGATGCATTATGGTTTAAAAGATATAATTTTATGCAGAGCCAGCAAAATCAGGCAATTTCAGATATTCAAATTGATTCTTCTAATAATATTTTCCTTACCGGTTATTTTGATTGGAATAAAGTTTTAACAATTATGTTAAATGAAAATGGCGATACAGTTTGGAGCCGAATTTTTGAATCTAACTCCACCGGGGTTTTTCGGGGTCCGTCAATAGCAGTAGATTCAAATATCTATGTTTGTCTTGATGGATTTGATACTGTAAGTAATGCAATGATTTTAAAATACGATAAAACAGGAAATCTTTTGTGGATGAGAAATATTGTAAGTGCCCCAATAACTGATTTAGTAAAAGTTATGATAGATTATCAAGGAAACATTATTCTTACGGGTTCTTATTTTTTTTCTCTAGGAAATAATTCAGATATTTTTATAGTCAAGTTAAATCCAGACGGAAATTTAATATGGCGCAAAAACTATAATGCAGGTTATCCCGATTCGCCTTATGATATGTTCATTGACAGGAAAAACAATACATATATTTTAGGGCAAACAGGATCAGTAAGCTTGGGTTTTCCTGTCTTTTCTACTTTTAAGTATGATTCTTCAGGAAACAATTTGTGGTTAAGTAAATATTCAGCAACAGGTTTTGCACATGACATACCTTCTGCAATTTACGCAGATAATGAAGGTAATGTGTACATAACTGGTTCAAGCCATAGAACGTCTTCCCTATTTGATATTACAACAATTAAATATGACAGTATGGGCGATTCAATCTGGGTAAGGCGTTTTAATGGAGTTGCAAATGATACTGATTGTAGTAACTCTATAGTAGTAAATTCAAATGGAGATATTTTTGTTTCAGGATATACAAAATGCTATAATAGATATAATTTCATAAACATTTCATATAGTTCAAACGGAGTGATTAATTGGATTGATACAATCCCGGCTTTCATAAATCAGGCATTACTTTCAACTTCATCAATAAAGGTAAGTCAATCAGAAAATTTATATTCGCTGGGAAGTTCATGGACCACAAATACAAATTATGATATGACCACTATAAAGTATCTTAATTATTCCATTGGAATAAACCCTATTTCAACAGAAATCCCGAGCCATTTCTCACTCAGCCAAAATTACCCCAATCCATTTAACCCTTCAACAAAAATCAGATTTGAAATTCCCGCTAAAACTAATAGTATTACACGTATAACGGTATATGATGTTTTAGGCAAAGTAATAAGTACACTT
>LLZO01000051.1 GCA_001567545.1 Candidatus Tepidiaquacellales bacterium OLB5 | reverse complement strand
AAAATATTTTATGTTATAGAAGCTTATCAATAGAACTATACAAATATAATCAATATTTGGCAAAAGATAAAATGTATTAAACAAGAAATTTGGATTTTACGGCAGGTCAGCTTAATCTAAAATTAATATTTTTTATATAAAATAGCCGGATCAAACATGAATAATTAAAATATATATTGAAAAGGACTGGAAAACAGTCGATATAAATATTAAAACATTACCCTTATCAGGATAATTACAAAAATTATAACAGCAATTAAAATTATTATTTTCTGTTCTCTTGGTGACATAAAGACTAAATATAATATCTCGTTTTATAAATAAAAATTTATTAATTTTGGGTAACTTAACTATAATAAAATATGAAAAACCCCATTATTTTATTTCTCATTTTCTCTCTATCCTTTTTTATCACGTTTTCATCCTGCAGTGATAAAGTTATAAATAATAATTTAAATCCTGAACCTGATTTCGATATTTACCTTGTAAAAAGGGATTTCCAGAATAATCTTATTTCGACATATACAATCAAAAGTGATGGTTCTGAACTTAAGTTGTTTAATGACTCTATGGGCGTCAGCAATTATTCTTACCGGAATAAGATCCTATTAACTAAAGGCGGCTTTAGTTTCAATGATATTTATATCGCAAACTATGACGGAAGTAATATGACCAAAATTCCTATGAGTAATTATCAGGTCTACTATTGTAATCTATCACCGGATGCTGAAAAGTTATATTTTATATCTGGTTCCTCCGGTATGGATCTGTACACAGTTAATGCTGATGGCTCAGGACTTGTTCAGATTACCGATCAACTTAGTTCTTTTTATTCTGTAAAGTTTTCTCCAGACGGAAAAATGATTGCATATTTAGAAACTTCATATTTTCCCAATCATCGCGGCACAAAACTTTTTATTTCAAATACTTCAGGTACTTATAAAAAATTGTTGAAAGATAGTATTCAGGATGGAGGTTCTGTGGACTGGTCAAGTGATGGGAAAAAGATAATTTTCCATTTTCTTGTTACCGGTATGTATGTTGAAAAAATAGGTGTCATTGATACTGCTATCAGTAATTTTACTGTGTTGGCAAATGGTTACTTCCCGGCATGGTCTCCAAATGGGGGTAAGATATGTTTCGTCAGCTCAAATGGAACTAATACCGAACTATATCTGATGAATGAGGACGGTTCCAATATTATTAATGTTTCAAATATACCAGGGATTAACCCTTATTATATTAAATGGTCAAAGGATGGAATGAGAATCTTATACAGATCTATCGAAGGGTCAAATCCCGCAAAACTTTGGATGTATGATCTAAATGCAAATTCAAATACACTACTGGCTGATTCAGTTTATGATGCTGTTTGGCAATAATATTTATGTTTAAGAATACAAATATCTTTAGAGTCATTGTTTTAATTGTGCTTACAGCATTTACCGGCTGTGTAACGAGTAAAATTGAATATACAAAATCAAATGAACTGCCGAAAGAAAAAGTTTACAGAATTACCACTCTTTATCTAAAGGATGGATCTATTATAGACGTTAAGGAAAAAGATGCAAAGTTTAAATTGAAAGATAAAGGAATTGATAATGTAATTGTGTATTATGAAGACGTAAATATTGAAAAGTCTGTTCCTTCAAAGAATATTGACCGATTAAAAATAGAAGTTCTGGAAAGTAACGTTTTTGTCACGGTTTTAATAATTGTAGGATCATTAGCGATAGCATTTTTATTGGCAATCTGGATCACTTTAACATCTGGTGCATATACTATGCATTAATTCTGAGATTTTTAGCTAATTTCAAATGAAACAATTATATCTGCATTTGTGTTTGTAATAAGGAATTCAAAAAAGCAGAAAAAAATGACTATATTAGCTTTCATAATTTCTCTTGTTGTGTTTACCGGGTGCAGTTATGACCCCGGAAAAACAGCATCAAAAAAAAAATTTAAATAAAAATGCAGATTCAACTGAATTCTGCGGGGAGTTTAAACCGGTTATGAGCAAAGATGAATTAAAAGAAAAACTAACTGATGAACAGTACAAGGTTACCCAGGAAAAGGGGACTGAAAGACCTTTCAGCAATAAATACTGGGATAACCATGAAACAGGCATGTATAACTGTATAGTCTGCGGGCAGGAGCTTTTCAGCAGCGATACTAAATTTGAATCAGGTACAGGCTGGCCAAGCTTTTTTAAACCGGTTAAAAATGAAAATGTTAAAGAAGAGGAAGATCAAACACTTGGAATGAGCAGAACAGAAGTGGTTTGCTCAAACTGCGGGGCACATCTTGGCCACGTATTTGATGACGGTCCGAATCCAACAGGCTTAAGATACTGCATGAATTCCGCCGCCCTGAACTTTAAGAAAAAAGAATAATAGTTGACAATTGATAATTGATAGATGACAATTGGTTGAGATTGAATGTATTTTTTTGATTGATTATATAATTAAGATTTTAAAATAGCTCCGTTAGGAGCGGAATGTTTGTAGAAATTGAATGAAAAATTATAGAGCTCCGTAGGAGCGGTATGTAAATCTTCTTAGGGTCTTAATACATAATACAAGCACAGGTTTTGGACCTGTGTTTTTTTATTTTATATTGCTGCTGTTTATCAGGCTTACGCGGAAAGGGTAGAGCTCAGGTTTCACTATGCCGCTTTTTACTGCGGGGTCATTCATCATAATTTCATGCGCCTCATCTTCTGATGAAGCATTAAGAATACATATTCCGAATTTACCTGATGTTTCGGGTCCTGCCAGAATAAGCCTGCCGCAATCCATTTGTTTTTTAAGGTATTCAAAATGTACCCCCATTATTTCAGCTTCTTCAGCGGTCATTGTTTCGGCAAAATTTTCTTTTGGCGAACGTATAAAATATATATACTGCATACTTTTAATTATTTTTTTAAAATTAATGTAAAAGGTAATAAAATGCTTCTTTAATTCTGCTTATTTTTTATTACAGAAAACCGATATATAAACCAACAATAATAATAGTCAGAATAAGTAAACCAAAAAGAAAATAGAACTGTTTAGTGCTGCGAAGGTTTTGAGGGAGCATTATTTTTTGGTTTTCAGTTCGTCTTCTGCAATTTTTATTTTTATATCAAGCTCTTCAGCGTAACCGGGATTAAGCTGAACAGCTTTTTGCCAGTCACTTACGGCATCGCTGTATTTTTTCAGCCTGAAGTTTGCATAACCGCGGTTGTAATAAATATCGTAATTATCCGGTTCCTGTTCAAGCGCTTTGGTGTAATCGGTCAAAGCATTTTCATAATCCTTTAATGAGTAGTAACAATTTCCGCGGTAAAAGAATGATTCAGATGTCTGGCTTTTTTCCAGCACGGCTGAAAAATCACTGATAGCTTTTTTATATTCTTTAAGCTTAAACCGTGCATAACCGCGGTTATAGTATGCATTTGCATCACCAGAGAATTTTTCCAGGTATTTGCTGAAATATACTTCGGCATCCTGGTAATTTTTGTTCTCATTGGCTATTGTTCCTATTTCGTAATAATTCACCGGGTCAGAAGTTTCTGTATATTTTGGCTCGATATTTATCATTGCCAAAATATCATTCACCGGTATAGCAAAATACAGAGCTCCTTCATGCTGCCCGCTTACGCTTAATCCTATTAATTCGCCTTTTGAGTTCAGCACAGCGCCTCCTGATGAACCATCGGTAATCGGGCAGGTCATCTGAATAAGCTTAACATTGTTTTCGTCAGTTCGTGACCCGCTGACAATACCTTCTGATATGGAATTTTCATATCCTTCCGGAGAGCCGACAGCATAAATGCGCTGCCCTGATCTTAAATTACTGCTAGAGCCCGGTGTAACCGGAGTTAACGTCATATCATCCGTTTTAAGGAACATAATATCTTTAACTGCATCAAATTTATAAACAGTGACATTCTTTATTTCCTTGGAGTAATGTCTGATATCTATTCGGTTTGCATCTTTGCAGACATGATGATTTGTTACAATTATCCCGTCGGCAATAACAACCCCCGAACCCTGAAAAATATTTCCGAGGTTATCATAAGCCAGCACAACAACAACAGAGTTATCAACTTTTTCGAATATGCGGTCAGGGGTTAATTCTTCATTTGAATACTGCTGAGAAAGTAAATATATACCATTCAGAAACAATAAAAGGGGAAGTATGTATAGAATTTTATATGGCATCTGCCTCCCGTAAAAATGTTAAAGCAAATATATTATAAAAATATTCAATTATTCAATACTAAATTACTGTTATTTTGTTATGTTTTCAGTTAATTATGTTTGGAATGCAAATCTTTTAATTTCATTGAAAAATCTGTAAAATTGTGATATTTTTGTTTGATACGGTAATAAAGGTTTGATATTAGTTAACCATTACCCCTTAACTTGACTATTTTGTAAAAAATCGCTAAATTTGTAGTTTCTAATAATAATGCCGCTCATCCAAAACCTGCAAAAAGGAAAATGAGCGCAGAAATTTATTTTAGTAAACTAAGACTAAGGTAGGAATATTACGTGCCAACAATCAATCAGTTAGTCCGCAAAGGAAGAAAAGTTTTAAAATTCAAAAGCAAATCACCTGCTCTGGAATCATCACCCCAGAAAAGAGGAGTATGCACAAGAGTATATACAACCACACCGAAGAAGCCCAATTCAGCTCTAAGGAAAGTTGCAAGGGTCCGCTTAAGCAATGGTATGGAAGTAACAGCATACATTCCCGGAGAAGGCCATAACCTTCAGGAGCACTCAATAGTGCTTATCCGCGGAGGAAGAGTAAAAGATCTTCCGGGTGTAAGGTATCACATCGTAAGGGGTGCAGTTGACTCCAGCGGTGTTGCCGACAGGAAACAGGCACGTTCAAAATACGGAGCCAAGAAAGCCAAAACAGGCGGTAAATAATTTTCACAATTAACAGATAACAGAAAATATAATTACATATAAGCGATTTGAGAAAAAGAACAGCAAATAAAAGACGCAGGTCAACTGACAGGATATATTCTGATATACTTGTCGGAAGGTTCATTAACTGCATTATGAAAGACGGCTTGAAGCAGAAAGCTGAAAGAATAGTATATGATGCATTTGAAATTATAAAAGAAAAACTTAACGCTGAACCTGTTGAAGTATTCAAAAAAGCCATACATAACTGCGAGCCTTCTCTTGAAGTACGCTCACGCAGGGTCGGGGGCTCAAACTACCAGGTGCCTACAGAAGTAAGGCCTGAGAGAAGAAAAGCGCTTGCAATAAAATGGATACTTACTTATGCAAGGGATAAAGCAGGAAAATCGATGGCAGAAAAGCTTGCAGGCGAGCTTATGAGTGCAGCCAATAACGAAGGAAGCGCAGTAAAAAAGAAAGAAGACGTTCACCGTATGGCTGAAGCCAATAAGGCTTTTGCGCATTTCAGGTGGTAAAAAATTTAAACCTTTATAAACGGAAAGCGGAAGCTGACCGGAATTGATTTATTAATTACGTAAACAGAATAGAAAGCATATAGACTTAATGTCAAGAAAAGTAACATTAGAAAAGACACGGAATATCGGTATCATGGCTCACATTGATGCCGGAAAGACAACGACTACGGAAAGGATACTCTACTATACAGGACGTGTGCACAGGATGGGTGAAGTTCATGAAGGCGCAGCAACAATGGACTGGATGGAGCAGGAAAAAGAGCGCGGTATAACAATTACCAGCGCAGCTACAACATGTTTCTGGAAGGATTACAGGATAAATATTATAGATACACCTGGACACGTTGATTTTACAGCAGAAGTTGAGCGTTCATTAAGGGTGCTTGACGGCGCTGTTGCTTTATTCTGCGCAGTCGGCGGTGTTGAACCGCAGTCTGAAACCGTATGGAGACAGGCTGATAAATACGGTGTTCCCCGGCTGGCATTTGTAAATAAAATGGACAGAACAGGCGCTGATTTTTATCATGTGCTTGATATGATGAAGGAAAGGCTGAAAGCCAATGTTGTTCCGTTACAGCTGCCAATAGGACAGGGAGATATGTTCGTCGGACAGATCGACCTTATCAGGATGAAAGCTTTGATATACAATGCTGATACCCTCGGGCAGACATGGGAAGAACAGGAAATCCCTTCATCACTGGTTGAAAAAGCAAAAGAATACAGGTTAAAGCTTCTGGAATCAGTTTCGGAAGTTGACGATACTCTTTTAAATAAGTTCCTTGACGGGCAGGAAATTACCGAGCCTGAAATTAAAAATGTTTTAAGGGAAGCTACTTTAAAAGTAAAAATTATCCCTGTTTTATGCGGCTCATCTTTCAAAAATAAAGGTGTGCAGACACTGCTGGATTCGGTAATTGACTATCTGCCGTGTCCGAAAGATATTGGCGAAGTATGGGGACATCATATTCACAGTGATGACCATATTACAAGGAATGTTGCTGATAATGAAAAATTTGCAGCGCTTGCTTTTAAAATCATGACTGACCCGTTTGTAGGAAAGCTTACATTTTTCAGGGTTTATTCAGGTACATTAAAGTCAGGTTCATATACATACAATTCAGTATCAGGCAAAAAGGAAAGGGTTGGAAGGCTGCTTCAGATGCACGCCAATCACCGTGAAGATATTGAAGAAGTTTATGCAGGTGATATTGCTGCTGCTATCGGCTTAAAAAATACAAAAACTGGCGATACTTTATGCGATGAAGGCGACCCGATAATTTTGGAAAGAATGACATTTCCTGACCCGGTTATTTCTATTGCAATTGAGCCGAAAACAAAAGCTGACCAGGATAAATTATCAGAATCACTTGGCAAGCTTGCTGATGAAGATCCAACTCTTCGTATTTCTACCAACGAAGAAACCGGCCAGACCATACTTGCAGGTATGGGCGAGCTTCATCTTGAAATTATTGTTGACAGGTTAAAAAGAGAATTTAAAGTAGATGCTAATATAGGCAAACCGCAGGTTGCTTATAAAGAAACTATCACGAAGAAAGTTGAACAGGAAGGCAAATTTATCCGTCAGTCAGGCGGTAAAGGACAGTTTGGCCACGTATGGATAACCATTGAACCGAATGAAAAAGGCAAAGGGTTTGTATTTGAAAATAAAATTGTCGGCGGTTCAATTCCTAAAGAATTTATTAAGCCGGTTGAGCATGGAATAGAAGAAGCAATGAAGAACGGTGTTTTAGCCGGATATCCGGTTGAGGATATAAAAGCTACACTGTTCGATGGTTCATTCCATGATGTTGACTCTTCTGAAATGGCATTTAAGATTGCCGGTTCAATGGCATTTAAAGCAGGAGCTTTAAAAGCCGGCCCGGTTATACTCGAACCAATTATGAAAGTTGAAGTTGTAACGCCTGAAGAATATATGGGTGATATAATGGGCGATTTAAGCTCACGCCGCGGAAAAATTGAAGGTATGAACCAGCGTGCCGATGCACAGGTTATCAAAGCTATGGTTCCGCTTTCAGAAATGTTCGGTTACGCTACTTCAATGCGTTCAATGACACAGGGAAGAGCTATCTATAATATGGAAACTTCGCATTATGAAGAAGTACCGAAGAATATTTCTGAGCAGATTATAGAAAAATTCAAAGGAAAGGAATCTGTTAACGCTTAATGCGTTTATCAGAAGATTCCTTGAATATATAAAGTTTAAGCTTTAAACAAATTGTTCTTTAAACAGATTTTAGGGTCAATCTTTAAGTAGATCACCCGCAAAACGATCAGGCGCATAAAATGTGCTTTGTAAAACATACTGTATATAAAGAGTCTTTAAATACAGGATGTTTCCTTCTGAACTACTGGGCCAGTAGCTCAAAGTGTTAAATCATCCCGCCGCAGGCGGGAGGGTGGGAGGTTCATAAATAATGCATTATGTTTATATAATACATAGTAAATCTCTAAACAGGTTTTATGCCGGCGAAACTGAAAATGTCACGGAAAGATTGATCGGACATGTTTCGAATAAAAATAAATATACCGGAAAAGCTAAGGATTGGAAGCTTGTTTGGACTGCTGAACTTCCTGACAGGAAAACAGCATTAGTGCTTGAAAAGAAAATCAAAAAAAGGGGAATCAGAAGATTCCTTGTAGATATAAAGTTTAAGTTTTAAACAAATTGTTCTTTAAACAGATTTTAGGGTCAATCTTTAAGTAGATCACCCGCAAAAAGATCAGGCGCATAAAATATGCTTTGTAAAACATACTGTATATAAAGAGTCTTTAAATACAGGATGTTTCCTTCTGAACTACTGGGCCAGTAGCTCAGGTGGTTAGAGCACGCGCCTTATAAGCGCGGGGTGGGAGGTTCAAATCCTCCCTGGCCCACTTATTTAAACAATAAGCTGGTTAGAGCATCCCGCCGCAGGCGGGAGGGTGGGAGGTTTCCCGAAGGGACTCCTTGGGAGCAAATCCTCCCTGGCCCACTTAATTTGAATAAATTCGATTTCTGAAAATAATTTTCAATACGTAAATCAAAACAAAATATAATATAAAACATTTTAGGAGATACAATTAAAAATGGCTAAAGAAAAATTCGATAGAAGTAAGCCTCACGTGAACATCGGAACGATCGGTCACGTAGATCATGGTAAGACAACACTTACCGCTGCTATCACTATGGCACTTGCTAAAAAAGGTAAAGCTAAAGTCAGAGCTTTCGATTCAATTGATAATGCACCCGAAGAAAAAGCCAGGGGTATTACGATTGCTACAGCGCATGTTGAGTATGAAACAGATAAAAGACATTATGCTCACGTTGACTGTCCGGGACACGCAGATTATGTTAAGAACATGATCACAGGTGCTGCCCAGATGGACGGCGCTATACTTGTAGTTGCTGCTAATGACGGTGCTATGCCTCAGACAAAAGAGCATATTCTTTTAGCCAGACAGGTAGGCGTACCCAGAATTGTTGTATTCCTTAATAAAGTGGATATGATCTATGAACAGGAAAAAACAACTGACGATGCAGAGCTTCTGCTTGAAGTTGTTGAATCTGAATTAAGAGATATATTGAAGAGCTATGAATTCCCGGGAGATGAAATTCCTATCATCCGCGGAAGCGCTTTAAAAGCGATGGAAGCCGGAATAAAAGAAGGTTCATCAGTTGATGACCCTGCTTTAAAATGCATTTATGATCTTATGGATGCTGTTGATTCATATGTTCCGGAACCGGCAAGAGAAATTGATAAACCGTTCTTAATGTCAGTTGAAGACGTGTTCTCAATTACAGGCCGCGGAACTGTTGCAACCGGAAGAGTTGAAAGAGGAAAATGCAAGATGGGCGACGAAGTTGAGCTTATTGGTTTAGGCCAGCATAAGAAAACCGTTGTTACCGGTATTGAAATGTTCCAGAAAGAGCTTGATGAAGGTTTAGCAGGCGATAACCTTGGTATGCTTTTAAGAGGTGTTGATAAAAAAGATATAGAGCGCGGAATGGTTATTGCCAAACCGGGTTCAATTACTCCTCATAAAGTATTCAACTGCCAGGTATACGTTCTTTCAAAGGAAGAAGGCGGACGTCATACTCCGTTCTTCGGTAACTACCGTCCCCAGTTCTATTTCAGAACAACTGACGTAACAGGTGTTATGCATTTACCTGAAGGTGTACAGATGGTTATGCCGGGCGATAACGTAGACAATTTAAAGGTTGAGCTTATCACCCCCATCGCGATGGAAGAAGGATTAAGGTTTGCTATCCGTGAAGGCGGAAGGACCGTTGGCGCAGGTGTTGTAACTAAAATTATTGAATAATATAAAGGTCATAATTAAGGCAGGTATAAGATAACTTGGCAACACAGAAAATAAGGATAAAATTAAAGTCATACGACCACAGGCTTATTGATAAGTGGACTGACAGGATAATTAAGACTATAAAATCTACCGGCGGAGTGGTATCGGGACCGATACCGCTTCCGACCCGGAAAGCGGTTTATACAGTCTTAAGATCGCCCCATGTTGATAAAAAATCAAGGGAACAGTTCGAAATCAGGTCTCATAAGCGCGTAATTGATATATTAAACTCGAACAAAAAAACAGTTGATGCGCTTACCAAGCTGGATCCACCCGGCGGCGTATACATAGAAATTAAAACATAACAAAGGATACAGATAAACCAATGAAAGGCTTAATAGGCAGAAAACTCGGGATGACTTCAGTGTTTACCGATGACGGTTCAAGTGTGCCATGCACTTTGATTGAAGCGGGACCGTGCTATGTTACTGCAGTAAAGACAAAAGATAATGACGGCTACACGGCACTGCAGCTTGGCTTTACCGAAAGAAAAGAAAAAAGGCTGGCCAAACCGCAGGCTAAGAATTTTAAAAAGAAGAACCTTCCGCTGCTCAGATTCCTTAAAGAAGTAAGGGATTATGAAGGCGCTGAAGAATTTAAAGTTGGCGATGTAATTAAAGCAGATCTCTTTAAAGAAGGGGATATTGTAAAAGTTACTTCAAAAAGCAAAGGCAAAGGCTTCCAGGGTGTAGTAAAAAGACACGGCTTCGGCGGCGGTTCGGTAACACACGGACAGAGCGACAGGCTAAGGGCACCGGGTTCTATCGGCGCAAGCTCCTATCCTTCAAGAGTATTTAAAGGACAGCGTATGGCCGGACGTACCGGAGGTAACCAGGTAAGTATCAGAAACCTGAAAGTTGTTAAAGTCATTGCAGATTCAAACCTCATCCTCATTAAAGGCGCTGTACCCGGAGCTATTTCTGGTATAGTTGAAATTTATAAAGGGTAACAGTACCGGCTGATACCGGAATTATTACAGAAGAAATTAAATAAGGTAATTCATTAAAGATGCAATTAAGCGTATATAAAATAGACGGAACCGAAACAAAGGAAAAGATCGAGCTTCCATCAAGTGTTTTTGAGATCGAACCGAATCACCACCTGATATACCAGGCTGTAAGAACCTATCTTTCAAACCAGAGACAGGGTACACACAAGACCAAGGAAAGAAGCGAAGTATCAGGCGGCGGAAAAAAACCATGGAAACAAAAAGGCAGGGGTACAGCGCGTGCCGGTACAACCCGTTCACCCGTTTGGGTAGGCGGCGGTACTGTTCACGGGCCAAGACCTCATACTTACAAGCTTGAAATGACAAAAAAATCAGCCCAGCTTGCAAGAAAAAGCGCTTTGAGCCTGAAAGCTAAAAACGGCGAGATAATGGTTGTTGAAGATATCAACTTCGAGAAACCAAAAACAAAAGATTTCAGTTCGATATTAAAGAACCTGAACATCAACGGAAAAAAAAGTTCTTATGCTAACAGTAAACAAAAATGAAAATGTTTACAAATCCGGCAGGAATATTCCGAAAGTTAACGTATTAAATGCATCAAGTGCAGCAACATATGACCTGGTAAATAATCAGCTGATCCTGATCCAGAAAAGTGCTGTTGATGAACTGTGCAAACCCTTTTTAAAATAAACTATTAAAGAGAGTATAATTATACAAAATGGTAAGAAGTATTTTGATAAAACCCGTTATCACTGAGAAGATGACACTGCTGCAGGAGCAGAAAAACCAATATGCCTTTGAAGTAGATATTAAAGCAACAAAAGTTGATATAAAGAATGCTGTTCAGAGCAAATTCAATGTAAAAGTTGAAAGTATAAGAACAGTTCTTTCCAAAGGCAAACGTAAATCTCAGTTCACAAAAAGAGGCAGATACGAGGGCTTTAGACCAAACAGGAAAAGAGCTATTGTTACACTTGCAAAAGATAACAAAATAGATCTTTTTGAAACTTCAGCTTAAGCAGGTTCAGTGTAACCGGCTTAACGGCTCTCATCCAATAATTTTAGAAATTTAACCATTCTTAACTGCCTATGAAAATTGGTAAACAATTTACAAATAGGGAATCCCAATCAATTGATAAGTACCTTCAGGAGATAGGGAAAGTCGAGCTTCTTGATGTAGAAGAAGAGATCGACCTTGCCAAAAAAATTAAATACGGCGACGAAAAAGAAAAACAAAAAGCGCTTGAAAAGCTTACTAAAGCTAATTTGAGGTTTGTTGTAAGCGTTGCCAAACAGTACCAGAACCAGGGTCTTTCCCTTGGTGACCTGATAAATGAAGGCAATCTCGGTCTCATAAAAGCTGCAAAAAGATTTGATGAAACCAGGGGTTTCAAATTCATTTCCTATGCTGTGTGGTGGATAAGACAGTCAATTTTACAGGCTTTGGCTGAACAGTCAAGAATTGTAAGGCTTCCGCTTAACAGGGTTGGAGCTTTAAACAAGATAGGTAAAGCTTACAGCACATTAGAGCAGGAATTTGAACGCGAACCCAGCGCTGATGAGCTGGCTGAACAGCTTGATATGTCTTTATACGAAGTATCAGATACTTTAAAAATATCCGGTAGGCATCTTTCAATTGATGCGCCGTTTGTGCACGGTGAAGACAGCAGGCTTGTAGATATCATGCCGAACCAGAACCAGCCGCTGCCTGACCATACTCTTATCAATGAATCGTTAAAAATTGAAATTCAAAGAGCATTAAATACATTAAGCCCAAGAGAGCGTGATGTATTAAAGCTGTATTATGGTTTAGACCAGGAAAATCCGTTAACCCTTGAAGAAATAGGTGAAAAGTTTAAGCTTACGCGTGAACGTGTAAGACAGATCAAAGAAAAAGCCATTCGCAGGCTTAAACATGCTTCCAAAAGCAAACAATTAAAAACATATTTAGGCTAGGTTTTATAACGCCGCTTTAATAAGCGGCGTTGTTTTAATTGTATTTCCGCCAATAAATTAACAGAAATTAATATGAAAAATTTTAATCAGCCAAAAGCTCTTTATATATTTATACTTATTTTCTTTTCTGCGCTAAGCTGCGGAAAGAAAACAGGGGATGATAATTTAACTGAACTTAAAGGCGGAATAAAAGGCGGAGGTATTTTTATTGCCAATGAGCTTGAAAATATTAGAAGCCTTGACCCTGTTGGTATCAACGATGTAGTTTCACATCACGTTGCACACCAGATATATGACCTGTTGATAGATCTTGATACAAATTTGCAGTTAAGGCCTATGCTGGCAAAAACCTGGGAGATTTCCCCTGACGGCTTAACATATACATTTCATTTAAGAAATGATGTATTTTTTCATGATAATGCCTGCTTTCCGGGCGGCAAAGGAAGAAAATTTATTGCTTCTGATGTTGAATATTCATTCAGAAGAATACTTGACCCGAGAACCGGCAGCTTAGGATTTGATTTTTACAAGAACTATGTAGAAGGCGCAAAAGAGTTCAATGAAGAAATTTCCAGGTCAACCGCCGAAAAAAGAGAACCGAAGCTGACTGAAATAACAGGCTTTAAAGCTGTTGATGATACAACATTCAGAATCAGGCTGAAAAAAGCATTTGCTCCGTTCATTTATTATATGGTACAGGGATTCACTTACATAGTTCCCAAAGAAGCAGTCGAAAAATACGGCAAGGA
This sequence comes from Candidatus Tepidiaquacellales bacterium OLB5, assembly GCA_001567545.1. Lineage (GTDB taxonomy): Bacteria > Bacteroidota > Ignavibacteria > Tepidaquicellales > OLB5 > OLB5. The sequence goes on along the minus strand of LLZO01000051.1, from coordinate 17,736 downwards.
TTTTTTCCAGAACCCTGTTGGAACCGGTCCATTCGTTTTCCAGAACTGGACACCTGACCTTGAAATAAATATGACAAAAAACCCGAATTACTGGGATAAAGATGAACACGGAAATCAATTACCATACCTAGCGGGAGTAAAGTTCAGGTTTATAAAAGATCTTTCACAGCAGCTGCTTGAATTCAGGAACGGAAATATTCATGAATCTTACAGGATACCGAATGAATTATTCAAAACAATTGTAAATGATGATAAGACCTTAACACCTGAGTATTCCAATTTTACAGTACAGCGTAAAACTGCACTTTCAACTCAATATTATGGTTTTCTGGTAACAAGTAAAACTTTTCAGGATGTTAAAGTAAGGCAGGCATTTAATTATGCAATAGACAGGGAAAAAATACTGAAGTTTGTTTTGCAGGGTTCGGCAACTGATCCTGCTATATATGGTATGGTTCCGCCTGTAATGCCGAACTTTAATGCAAAAAGCATAAAAGGTTATAATTTTGATCTTGCTAAAGCAAGGCAGCTTATGAGCGATGCAGGCTATCCGGGCGGAAAAGGATTCCCCGAAGTAACGCTGAATATCAACGAAGGCGGGGGAAGAAATACACAGATAGCTGAAGCAATACAGGATATGCTTAAAGAAATTGGTGTAACAGTAAAGCTTCAATTGCTGCAGTTTGCCCAGCATCTGGATAATATTGATGCAGGACGAAGTGATTTTTACCGTTTGGGATGGAATGCGGATTATCCTGACCCGGAAACTTTCCTGAACCTGTTCTACGGAAAAAATGTACCGCCAAATCCGAAAGATGTAAGCCCTATTAACAGCTTCAGGTACACAAACCCAAAATATGATGAACTGTTTGAAAAGGCTATTTCTACAGTTGATGTGAGTGAAAGAAACAGGCTTTATGCAGAAGCAGAACAGATTGCTGTAAACGATGCTGTTTGTCTGTTCATTTATTATGATGAGGACTGGAGGCTGGTACAAAGCTTTGTGAGAGGATTTGCTCTTGACCCTATGCACAGGGTTAATATGAGATACACTTGGTTTGATAAGTAATGGGAATTAATGTACTTATATTCTGTTAAAAATAATAATTACTAACGGGATAACGTTAGAATTTGGGTTTTATAAAAATTAATAAATAATTATATTTGTAAATTACAAATTTTATAAAAATTTTTAATTAATTTTTCATTAGAAAGGAGAATTATTTGACAAAAAAACTATTAGTCCTCAGCATATTTGTATTTCCAATATTAATTGCGGGACTTACCGGTTGTTCAGCTTCGGGAAGCGATGGTGAATACATTGTTAAAACAAACAAAAAAACCAAAACGGAACAGGTAGCCAGTGTAACTGGTATTCAGAAAAAAAGCTTGATAGAGCAGTCCAATTTAGAGACTCTCACAAACATTGTTTCCGAATATTCCAATAATACCGTTGACCGTGATGCTGTAATGATCAAGATCATTGAACTCATAAATACTCCGTATTTATGGGGCGGAACCACAACTAACGGCATCGATTGTTCTGCATTTTGCCAGAGGGTGATGAAATATGCTCTTAATATCGATATTCCAAGAACATCAATCATGCAGTCTACGGTTGGTGATCCTGTTGAGAGGGAAAACCTTCAGTTTGGTGACCTTGTATTTTTCAACACTATCGGCAGAAGGATCTCTCATGTTGGAATATACCTTGGAGAGGGTGTTTTTGCCCATTCATCTTCAAGCGGCGGCGTAAAAACCAACTCGCTAAATGAAGATTATTATAACTCGCGCTATGTTTCAGCCAGACGTGTTATAAAATAACGGATGGCGACCTATATTATCAGAAAGTTACTGTATTCTATCCTGGTTTTGATCGGGGTAATTACAGTAACTTTTTGTTTAATGTATGTTATTCCCGGTGACCCTGCAAGATTAATGCTGGGACAAAGGGCAGATATTGCATCAATTGATGCAGTCAGAAAGCAGCTTGGTCTGGATGACCCAATATATGTTCAGTACGGAAGGTTTATGGTTAAAGCAGTCCAGGGAGATCTGGGCAGGTCGTATTCATCAAACCGTGATGTATTAACTACTATAATACAAACTTTTCCGGCAACTGCAATCCTTGCAGTTTCAGCTCTGATAATATCTTCCATCCTGGGAATTCTTATTGGAGTTATTTCCTCAGTAAAACCATATACATTTGCAGATAATTTTTCAATGCTTGTAGCGCTGTTCGGGATATCATTCCCGCCGTTTGCATTGGGGCTAATAATGGCATTTGTATTCGGAGCTCTGCTGAAATGGTTTCCCATTTCAGGATATATAAATAACGGAATGATTTACCTTGTACTTCCGATGCTGACCTTAGCATTAAGACCTCTTTCAATTATCGCACGACTTACAAGATCCAGCATGCTGGATGTTCTTGGACAGGATTATGTAAGAACAGCCAGGGCTAAAGGCGTAAATGAATGGAAAGTAATAATAAGGCATGCATTAAGAAATGCGCTTAATCCTGTTATTACTACAATCAGTGCTTGGCTTGCTGCATTATTAGGAGGAACTTTCTTTATTGAATATATTTTTAACTGGCCGGGTATTGGTTTACTGGCTATTAATTCTATTCTTTCATTGGATTTTCCAATGATACAGGGGACTGTATTATTTACAGCGGTAATATTCATAATAGTGAATATGATTGTTGATGTTATGTATGCGTTCCTTGATCCAAAAGTAAAATTATCATAAATTAAATTTAATCAACATGAAGAAAATATCCATTCTTTTTGCAGCAATATTTATTTTTTCGGTAAGTACCTATTCTCAGTTTAATCATTATATCCCTTTTAATATAAATGAATCTAAAACTATCTTGAGAAAACCAGAACTGGAAAATTCAGTTGCTGATGCTAAAATTATTGACGTAAATTTTGAAATGATTAATAAGATCATTTTAAATAAAGATGAAAAGATAATAATATCAATTCCGTTTGAAGGTGAAAATCGTTTGATAAACCTCGAAAGATTTGATGTTGTTAACAATAGTACAAAATTCGTAAATGGAACATCAGGCGGAGACATTGTTATAAACAGGGAAAGGGATTTTGTATCGTACACCAGTAACCTTAAAAACCGGAATGTTCCGCTGGTAGCGGTTACATTTTTTAAAAATGATGTAACAGCAATGATAATTACTGAACAGGAAACATATGTATTTGCCAAATTAAGCAGCAGCAATGATTTTATTGCATATAAAAGCAGTAATCTTAAAATCCGGAATACTTTCAAATGTTCGGCAGATGAGTTTGGTATTCCCGAGCAGATCAAACAAATTCAAAAAAACCTGACAGGTAATTTTAATGATTTTTCATCAAGTACTCTATTAAAAGCTGATATTGCCACAGAATCTGATTTTGAATTTTACACATATTTCGGAAATTCTGTTGAAAGAGCTACAAATTATATAATTTCATTATATGTTCCTGTTTCTGCAATATATACAAGGGATGTTAACGTTAAACTTGAGTTAACCTACATGAGAGTCTGGTCAACATCAGCTGATCCCTATCCTGATGCAACTTCTTCAAATACTTTGTTAAATGCATTCAGAAATTACTGGAATTCAAATATGCAGGGTACACAAAGAACATTAGCTCATTATATTTCTACCAGACCCGGTGGTTTAGGTGGAATAGCCTGGGTAAATGTTTTATGCGCAACGGGTCCGGCTAGTTATGGTTATGCATTCAGTGATATTGACGGAACATTTAACCAGCTTCCAACTTATTCATGGGATGTAATGGTTGTCGCTCATGAAACCGGACATAATTTCGGTTCTCCGCATACTCATAACTGCGGATGGCCGGGTGGGCCTATTGACAGCTGTTATACTGTAGAAGGCGGGTGTTATACAGGACCTCAAATTCCCAGGGTTGGAACAATAATGAGCTATTGCCATCTAAATGCAACAATTGCATTGTTCTTTGGTCCTCTTCCTAGTGAATTGATCAGGTCCAGAGCTGAATCAGCGCCATGTATGACATCAATTTCAGGATATTATGTTGCTACACCAAATGGAGGACAAATTTTCAGGTCAGGGAATACTACACAGGTTATTTGGGGAACTTCAAATACAGGAAATGTTGATATTGAATATTCTTCTAACAACGGAACTAACTGGGTGACAATTCAGAATAATGTTGATGCAACAATAAGAAATGTTCCCTGGACAATTCCGTACATTCCAACAACAACACAGGCCAGAGTCCGGATTTATCAGTCAGGTAATCCGGGAAATGGCGATTTGAGTGACAGTGTATTCCAGATAAGACCATCATTGAATTCATTCAGCCTCATTGATCCGCCTCAGCTTCACAGAACAACTGTATCGGCAGGAGATACTTCGAATTTACATTTTATTTTCAATAAAGCCGGAACTTTACCTGAAATAAAATACAGGTTTATACTTAATACAATCAATAATCAAAATTCATTCACTTCATTTTCAAACAATTCCGGGTCTGATACTGTTTTTTCTATAACCAGGTCAAAACTGGATTCAATAATAACAAGCTGGGGTGCGGCAAATGTAGGTGATTCACTCAGGGTAAGATGGAACGTTTATTCATACACTCAATTTGATTCAAGTACAACAAGTCCCCGCCTTATAACATTTATCAGAACTATAATCGGCATTCAGCAGATTTCATTAAATATCCCTGATAAATATTTTGTAAATCCAAATTATCCCAATCCTTTCAATCCTGAAACCAGGATAAAATTCGGTTTGCCAAATAATGCTTCTGTAAAGATATCTGTGTATGATATGCTTGGGAGGGAAGTAGACGTACTTGTAAATTCAAAGCTTGATGCCGGAGAGTATATTGCTAACTGGAATGCAGTTAATTTTTCGAGCGGTATTTATTTTTACAGGATAGAGGCAAAAGATTCTGAAGGTAATGGTATTACCGATACAAGGCGAATGGTACTTATTAAATAAATCAATCATTAAAAAAGCCCCGAACCGGGGCTTTTTTATTATTTAATCACTGTAATAAATTTATTTTATAACTGCCATTTTATGAACTGCAAAGAAACTTCCGGCATAAATTTTATAAAAATAAATACCGCTGCTTAATTCAGAAGCATTGTAATCAACTTCCCATATACCGGCAGAGTATTCTGTATTCAGGATCTCATTTACCAGTTTACCGTTTATATCGTAAACAGAAAGTATAATTCTGCTTCCGGTATTTCCTGCCGGTAAATCAAATCTGATTCTAGTAACCGGGTTAAACGGATTAGGATAGTTCTGGTATAAATTAAACTTTACTGGAATTTCCTGGGTATTAATTATACCAGTTAAAGCAGTAGTAAAAAACCTGATAAGCGACCATGGACTAGTTCCCAGTCCGTTGGATGCATTAGCCCTCCAGAAATATGTTGTATTATTCGTGAGAATTCCGGAAGGAACAGTCAATGTTGAGACTGTCAGGTTATTAGTGTTTGAAACTAATGTTGTAAAGTTAGCATTCAAAGATAGCTGTACACCATAAGTTGATGCACTGCTTACATCGCTCCAGTCAAGTACCGGAGTAGTTGACTGTCCGTTTGCACCATCAGGCGGAGAAATAAGTACAGGTGCAGCAGGAACTGAACCATAACCGGCTATATTTGAAGCGGGAATATCCAGTAAACCGGCATTTGTAAATTCACCAGCAGCAATCAGAACATTAGACCAGGTAACAGTACTCCTGACAGTAGCATTACCCCCGGTTATTCCGCTGCCAAGTGTGCTGAAAGCGCTTCCGTTCCAACGGGCAATTGAATTTCCGATATTAGTAAATGAACCGCCGACTATTAGATTAGTGCCTGCAGTTACCAGAGTCCTTACCGGACCATTTGTACCTGAGGCAACAGTATTCCAGTTAGCCCCTGTCCACCTTGCAAGATTATTTACAGTAACACCGCCTATAGAAGTATAATTACCGCCAACATAAACCTGGTTATTAAAAACACTTAAACTTAAAACCTGGTTGTTATCAATTCCGCTGCCCATGGCAGTATAAGTACCGTTAGTGTTATATCTTACAATCCTGTTGCAGGTTGTTAAACTGCCAGCAGAAGTAAACTGACCTCCGATTATAAGATCTGAGTTAAAAACTGTTAAAGCATAAACTGTGTTGTTAACACCATTTGGTGTACCCATAGTACCCCATTGCGAACCGTTCCAGAATGAAACTCTGTTACAGTTTATACCGCCCGCAGTAGTAAATTTACCTCCTATTCTGAGGGTATTGCTGTAAACTGTGACTGCAAAAACGGTATCATTAGTGCCTAAACCAAGCGGGCTCCAGGCTGTTCCATTCCATGATGCAACATTATTACCGCCAGTGCTGAAAGCACCAACAGCAATTAAATTGCCGTTAAAAATTGTGAGTCCATTTACTGCACCGTTAAGTCCTGATCCTAATGGCTGCCAAGCAGAACCTGTCCACCTTGCAATATTTGTTGCAGGTGAAGAAAACTGGCCGGCAGCAATAAGCTGCCCGTTAAATACTATAACAGCGTTAACTTTTCCGTTAGTACCGCTGCCGATAGCATTCCAGCTTTGAGAATAAATAATATTAAATGATGAATAAAATAATAGTATCAGGATGGGTAAGCAGAGACTCAGAAAATGTAATTTAATTTTCATGTTTCCTCCGACTAAATTGAATCTTAAAATATAGCTAATAAAATGAAAATTCAAATTATTATTTTATCACATAAATAGTTTAATTTTAAATTATTGATTATTTTTGTAAAAAATGCATATTTAATTGATATTTGAAACTACATTATGTAAATTTAAATTATAATTAATACAGAAAATTCAAAATAATTATGGCATTAAACTTAAATAAATTAACAATAAAGGCACAGGAAGCAATGCAGGAAGCATCTGCAATAGCTGCTAATTATTCCAATCAGCAAATAGAACCGGAACATTTACTGGCAGCTGTAATTCAGAACGGCGAAAGCATTGCTGCATCTTTACTGCAAAGAATCGGAGCAAACACTGATACAATAAAGATAAAAGTATCGGGCTTGATAGAAAAGCTTCCGAAAGTTTCAGGCACAACTTCTTCTAACCAGTTTCTTTCAAATGAACTTCAGAAAGATCTTGATGTTGCGTTTAAAACCGCTGCGGCTTTGCATGATGAATATGTGAGTATAGAACATATATTGATAGCATTATCGGAAAGTAAAGGAAGTGCCGGTAAACTTCTAAACGGTGCAGGAATAAACAGAGACACAATACTTGCTGCTTTAAAGGATATCCGCGGAAGTCAAAGAGTAACTAATCAGGCACCGGAAGAAACTTATCAATCGTTAAAAAAATACGGTCGGGACCTGAACAAACTTGCAAAACAGGGAAAACTGGATCCGGTAATAGGCAGGGATGATGAGATACGCAGAGTATTGCAGGTTCTTTCGAGGCGGACAAAGAATAACCCGGTTTTAGTTGGTGAACCCGGTGTTGGAAAAACCGCAATAGCTGAAGGTTTGGCATTCAGAATAGTAAATGGTGAAGTACCCGAAAACCTGAAAAGTAAAACTGTTATAGCGCTTGATATGGGTGCTTTAATTGCCGGGGCAAGCTACCGCGGACAGTTTGAAGAAAGACTAAAAGCAGTTATTAACGAAGTTAAACAAAGTGATGGTGAAATTATTCTATTTATTGATGAGATCCATACATTAGTTGGAGCAGGGAAAACAGACGGTGCAATGGATGCAGCAAATATTCTGAAACCTGCACTTGCCAGGGGAGAGTTACATGCTATAGGAGCAACAACTCTTGATGAATACAGAAAGTACATAGAAAAAGATCCTGCTCTTGAAAGAAGGTTTCAGCCTGTGGTTATAGATGAACCAAGCGTTGAAGATACAATCTCAATATTGCGGGGCTTAAAAGAAAAATATGAAGTGCATCACGGAGTCAGAATAACAGATTCAGCGCTGGTATCTGCTGCTTCGTTATCGCACAGGTATATTACTGACAGATTTCTGCCAGATAAGGCTATTGATCTTATCGATGAAGCTGCAAGCAAGCTTAGAATTGAGATTGATTCAATGCCGGAGGAGCTTGATATTATAGAAAAGAAGATTAAACAGCTTGAAATTGAACGTGAAGGATTAAAAAGGGAACTATCATTTCAATAGCTAAACTTTTATTTTTTTATCCTCGTACACAGGCAGAGTAAAATAAAACGTGGTACCTTTTCCAACTTCTGATTCAAACCAAATCTTACCGCCGTGTTTTTCTATAACACGTTTGCATAGCGCAAGTCCTATGCCCGAACCGGGGTATTTTCTGTGATCATGAAGTTTTTGAAATACAATAAATATTCTCTCAGAAAACCATTGTTCGATACCAATACCGTTATCTTTTACGGCAAACAGCCACATACTATCCTGTTTAACGGCAGAAATTTCCAAGGCTGGTTTGTTTTCTCCCTGGTATTTAATTGCATTTGCAATCAGGTTCTGGAAAACCTGTGTAATCTGGATATAATTACCGTAAATTTTGGGCAGTGTAAACTGCTTAATTGAAGCATTGCTTTCTTTTATGGCAACTTCCAGGTTAGCCATTGCATCTTTTAAAGCAAGGTTGCAGTCCACATCTTCTTTAACTGCGCGTTCGGTTCCAACTCTTGAATACATCAGAAAATCTGTTATGAGTCTGTACATTCTTGTTACACCATCATCGGCTGAATTAATCTGTTCTTCCATTTCCGGTCCAAGACGCTTTTTGTATTTTTTATTAAGTGTTTCAAGGAAATTCTGTATAGATCTTAACGGTTCCTGGAGGTCGTGCGAAGCGGCATAAGAAAATACATAAAGCTCTTCGTTAGAAAGCGCAAGTTCTTCGGCATATCTCCTAAGTTCTTCTTCAACCTGTTTTTTAAATGTAATATCCCGGGAAATAGCCGATACGCTGGTAACTATACCTGCTTCATCCCAAATGGGGGAAAGGGTTAATGATACATCGATCACTGTTTTATCTTTTCTTTGCCGTTTTGTTTCAAGCGATTCAATCCTCTCGCCTTTTGCTACTTTATTCAGCAGGTGATTAAGTTCATTCTGTTTAAAATCAGGTATTACAATAGAAATATTCCTGCCAATAGCATCTCTTTCTGCGAAGCCGTAAAGTTTTTCTGCCCCGGGGTTCCAGCTTTGTATCTGGCCGTCAATACTCATGGCATAAATAGCATCGCCCGAATTTAATACAATTGATGCCAGCTGGTTCTTGATTTCTTCATTTTTCTTTCTGTCAGTTATATCTCTGATAATCGTTATAACGTGTGGTATTGAATGATATAAAACAGGCGTAGAAGCTATACTTACATCCAGGTAAGAACCATCGAGTCTTTTAATTGTAATATCAATAACAGGTACCTGTTTCATGTACTTAACCATTTCTTCGATCCGTTTGCTTATCTTATCCTTAAAGGAATAATGTATAAAATCAAATATATCAGAGCCTAAAACCTGTTCTTCAGACTGTGCGCCAAGCAGGTTTAATCCTGCCTGGTTAATGAACAGGAGTTTGCCGTCTCTATGAATAGTGATTGTATCGGGTGAAAGATTAACAGTGCTTCTTAAACGGTTAACATTATCCTGCAGTTCTTCAATATCTTTTGCAAGGTTCATGATCCGCGATTTTGTTTCTTTAGCGCGGCGGCGTATAAATATTCCATAAGCAAAACCAAAAAGCGCAAGTACAAACAGCAGTTCAACAATCCTGAATCCGTCTGTATTGGCTGCAATATTTCTCATCCATACAAACAGGTCCAGCATTGATGCAGCGATCAAAATTACGATAATAACCGAAAAGATTATTATAATATCTTTAAGATCGGAAGATTCGCTGTTTTTATTTTTTATTTCTTCGCTCAAGAATTTCCTGCTTTAATTCTTTTTTCAGCTCAAATATTTCCCGTATGGTTCTGAAAATAATTGAAGGCCTGGCAGCTGTGGATACTCCGTCAATCCTGGGTAAATGTTTAACTCCAAGTTCAGTAAATGTATATCCTAATAGCCCTGCTCTTATCATTATTTCAGCGTCAATAAATGCATCTTTGGTATTTACATTGATTTTTTTAAACAGATCTGTTTTTATTATCTTAAATGCGCAGTCTATATCAATATAGTCTGTATCAAAAGTCCAGCGTAATAAATAGTTATATACAAAGCTTGTAAGCTTTCTGTAAGGCGAATACTGTTTTCTTTTCCTGTAACCAACAACCATATCGCTGAATGGAACAAGAGCAACAAATTTTTTAAGTTCTTCCAGGTCAAACTGGTTATCGCCATCTGTATAAAAAACATATTCAAATTTTGCAGTTGTAAATCCTTCCCATAATGTTGCCCCGTATCCCTTGTTCTTTTCATGATGGATAACATTAACCTTTGGATATAAATCCGCAAGCTTATCGGCAACTTCACCGGTTTTATCTGGACTGCCGTCTTCTATTATAGTTATTTCATAATCTTTCAATTGAAGTTCTTCAAGCACTTCTACAGCCTTATGTACAACTTTATCTATGTTCTTTTCATCGTAATATGCCGGGAAAAAAACAGAAAGTCTGATATCTTTATTCGAAATCAAGAAAATATCTCCACGTATTTAATAATCCCTCGTTAAAACTGTATTCTGGTTTCCATTTCAAGTTTTTAAAAGCCAGTGAGTTATCAAGAATATTGCTCTTAACATCAAATTTTCTGCCGGGAAGGTAGTTGACATTAAAATCCAGCTTTAAAACTGAACGGAATCTCTGTAATATCTGGTTAATTGATAAACCCATTCCGCTGCTGATATTATAAATCTTTGCAGCAGACCTGTCATTTAAAGCTTTATAAACAGAACGTGCGCCGTCTTTAATATAAAAATAATCTCTGATAACTTTTCCGTCGCCCCAAATTTCAATAGGCTCGCCTTTCTTTATCCTGTATAACAGGTGGGCTATCAGGCCCTGTGTTATAAACGGGTTCTGTCTTTCTCCGTATGGATTTGCAAACCGTAAAATTCTGTAATCCAAACCTTTCAAATTATTATAAAGACCCAGGTATTTTTCAATAGTAAGCTTTATTATTCCATAGGAGCTGGTAGGTTCCGTCGGGTGTTTTTCATTTATCGGCAGCTTTACGGGATTACCATATACAGTTCCGCCTGATGAAATAAATACAATTCGTTTTATTCTGAATTCAGCGCATTTTTCAAAAAGGTGCAGTGATGAAAGCAGATTGGTTTCTACATCATAATAAGTATTCTGGTTAGAAGTGGCAGGAACAGTTGAACTTACCAGGTGAACAACATAAGTTTTTCCTTTAAGTGCTTTGCTGATATCAACTTCATTGTTAAAATCGCCCTCAATAAATTCAATTTCATCCAGAATATGTTCTACATTCTTTTTTGATGAGTTAAGCTTATCAAAAACGGTTACTTTTAATCCGTACTTTAAAAGATCCTCAGCTATGTGAGAACCAATAAAACCCCCGCCTCCGAATATTATACAGCTTTCTTTCAATATCTATTGTAATTTTGTTAATTTTAAAACATACCTGTATGGTAAAAAAAAGAACGGGATCCTGTTTACTGAATTGATCTTAAAATAGTTTTTCACCTGTTTTTTTATTAGGTTTATACTGTATTTATGCAAATGCCATTCATCCAGATTATTTTTGGAAGCCAGGTCCCATTTGCTTTCTTTTGGTTCCAAAACTTTCTTTAAACCCAAATTTAACAGTATTTTTTTAGTTAAAATAATCAAATTTTCGTTGGGAACTGAAAGAGAAAAAATTCCATCATTTTTTAAAACCCTATTAATTTCTTTTAAAAGAAGTTCCGGCTCCAGAACGTGTTCAAAAACTTCAGTGCAAATAACCCTGTCAAAAGTATTGTCTGAAAATGGAAGCTCTTCGCCTTTAGCTTTTATAAGTACAGCTTTTTCCCCAATTCTTTTTTTGGCTCTGTCTATCTGAACTGCTGAAATATCTATTCCTGTTAAGATTCCTGTTTTGATCCTTTCCAGAATGTGTCCTGCCCCGCAGCCGACCTCAAGTACATTATGTTCGCATTTTATATCAGCTTTTTCAATTAAAATAGAGATACGCTTATTTTCTATATATCTGAATAACCGGTTTGGATGGCAGTAAAATTTATCAAGATCATGTTTTAATGCATGTTCTTCATTCCATTGTTCAAATGTATCAATCCCGGGTTTTATCAAAACATCACTGTTTTTCTATAATATATGCTTCAAATCTTCTGTCTGAAGAAGTAAACACCTTAAGCAATTTATATTTTACAGTATCCTGAAATGTTGTAACTGGAACATCCCAGAACAACCCGTCATCTCCGGCCATTTTATCCCGCATACCATAATGTGTTTCCCATATAATATATGTTCCTTTGGGAGCTTCATTCAGAGTTTTTGAATTTATAAATTTAAAAGACTGAGGATTGTTTTTGAATGCAGGTGAATAAAATCTGACGAATGAATGATTAACCAGCTTAAGCCTGCTGTCTTTTTCCGGTAATGTTTCAAGGAACTCAGCGGCTTCTTTAACAGAAATATTTTCCGGTGAAAGCTTTTTAGGCTCTACAAAATAAATATATGCTGCAGAAAGCAATATTAATAAAATGCTGAGATAAACCATATTTCCTTTTTTACCACTTACTGAAAGTACTAATACAAGCAGCCCGAACAGGGCTATAAATGCAAATGCAGTATAATTTGCATTTTCAAGAAGTATAAATCCATCATTGGAATACGAAAGAAATAACAGTACCATGACTGCAAGGAAACCCGTTAAGATGAAAAATGAGGATCGGAATTTTTCAATGGAAATATTATTAAAACCGATTGCTGCAAAAAATGCGCATATCGGAGAAATATGCAGAAGATATCGCCAGTTTCCGGGATTTGGACCATCATTAAGCATGGTTAGCATTTGTATAATAAATACTGAAAGGAAAATTATATAAAACAGAAAATACTTTTGTATATATTCTTTCCACCTGGATGTATCATTGATAAATCCAAAAAACCCTAAAAGAAACAACCCAAGATTAACCGGTCCGACAATATAAATATATACTTTAAAGTAATGTAATAATCCCTGGGATTTATAGTTGAGGCCGGCTACACTCTGCATTTCCGTTAAAACAAATAAAATGTCGCCTGTTTTTATCCAGCCAAGAAGATTATAAATTAAGGGAAATACTGCTAAGGCAGCTGCCGGTAAATAATATTTACCTCTGATAAAAATTACCCCAATTATCAGGATCAGTAGTACAATTTCCTGCCTGATAGTGAATATATAACCAAGAATCAATCCGCTTAAAAGGAATTTATCCTTTTTGTAAAGGATCAAAAATGTTGCAAGGCATAAAGAAGTAAATATTTCGGAATATGACCTGAAAGATAAACCTACAAACATTGGCTGTGTAGCAAGTAAAAGAGCTCCCAAATAAGCAAAGTTTACTTTATAAACTTTAAGTAAAATATAAGTAAGATATACTGTTATAGATGCAATCAGGGAATTAATTATAAGTACAGCATCATAACTTATTAGTGCGGGTACTACCATAAAAATTTTATACCCCGGTTTCGGTCCGTTGCCTAAAATGGAAAAAGGATCCTGCCAGAACTGCAGCATGTTAATATACTGGGCTACTTCGTCATCCTGGTAGAATCCAACAGCAATTTTTCTGTAAGAATAGTACAGAAATGTTAAAATTGGTATAATCAGCCATAAATATTTGGAATATTTGGCTTCAAAAGTTGTTTGGCTATAAGGTATATTTAGTACAGAATCCTGTTTTTTTGCTGAATTTACTGTAGTTTTTTTCTTGCTCATAAAAAACAAATATATACAAGCAGGTGCTAAAATTCTATTCATTTTATTGAATATCTGAAATTATTATTTTTGCTGTGCAACTATAAATAAATATATGGCAAAAACAAAAAAAGAGAATCCGACAGAAAAAACGTCTTGAATTAATTGAAAAAGAAATTGCAGAACTAAGTTCTGAGCGCGATGAATTAAAAGCGCACTGGCTGCTGGAAAAAGAGCTGATCTCGGAAATTCGGAAAATGAAGGAAGAGGCTGAAAATCTTAAGACCGAAGCAGATAATTTTGAAAGACAGGGTGAGCTTGCTAAAGTTGCTGAAATAAGATACGGAAGATTGATTGAACTTAGCAATAATATTGAAGATAAATCAACAAAACTTGCAGAACTTCAGAAGAATGTGAAGATGCTGAAAGAAGAAGTTGATCCTGAAGATATTGCTGAAATTGTAGCCAAGTGGACAGGTATACCCGTTTCAAAAATGCTTGAAAGCGAACGGTTAAAACTTCTGAAAATAGAAGAGAATCTTCATAAAAGAGTTATCGGACAGAATGAGGCTATTAGCGCAGTTGCCAATGCTATCAGAAGAAGCCGTGCTGGTTTGCAGGATATTAACAGGCCGGTTGGTTCATTCATCTTTCTTGGTACAACCGGTGTTGGTAAAACCGAGCTTGCAAAAGCGCTTGCAGAATTCCTTTTTGATGATGAACATAACCTTGTGAGGATAGATATGAGCGAATATATGGAAAAGTTTTCAGTCAGCAGGCTTATAGGTGCGCCGCCCGGTTATATTGGATACGAAGAAGGAGGCCAGCTAACGGAAGCTGTGCGCAGAAAACCATACAGCGTTGTTCTGCTTGATGAAATTGAAAAAGCGCACCAGGATGTATTTAACATTCTGCTGCAGCTTTTAGATGACGGAATACTGACAGATTCACAGGGTAGAACTGTGAATTTTAAAAATACAATTATTATAATGACATCAAATCTTGGCTCTCATCTGATACAGGATGAATTGCTGGGTCTGAATGACGACAACAGTGATGAAATAATCGGCAGCCTAAGGGAAAAACTTTTTGAATTGCTGAGGCAGAAAATTAGACCTGAAATCCTGAACAGAATTGATGAAGTTGTGATGTTTAAGCCTCTGCAGGGTAATGAATTGAGAGAAATAGTTGATATTCAGTTAAATGGTATTAGCCGGATGCTTAAAAAAAATAATGAAATTATCCTTGCTGTTTCAAATGATGCAAAAGACTGGCTTGCAAAGATAGGTTATGATATTACTTTCGGGGCAAGACCTCTGAAAAGAACTATTCAGAATCATATAACGAATATCCTTTCACAAAAAATCCTTGCAGGAGAGATCTTGCCAGGCAGCAAAGTTGAAATTAATGTTAATGATGCAGGACAGTTTATATTTAATATAAGCTGAATTTATATTACAATACCAATTGGGAGGAATTAATAAAATGTTTAAACCGTTTTTTGCTTTATTTATATTTGTATTCTTTTTTACTTTTTCAGAACAAACTTATACCTATTCAGAAACAGCTAATATGGCATTTGTAGTAGTACCAAATGCTTACGCAGGCACACAGGGTACAGCATCATTCCTGGGACCACTGGCTAATGCCCAAAGGACATACCAGCTGCTTATCAGGGACTCAATGCTTACATCAATTGTCGGGCAGGAAATTAAAGGTATAACTTACAGACTCCTTGTATCAGCCACAAGCAACTGGCCTGCTTCTGATGTTACATTTACAAATTACGATATTTACCTGAGTGAAAGCGTAGCCCCTGAAAACCGCAGCCTTGTTTTTGCAAGCAATATAGTGGGCCCGCAAAAAAGAGTCCGTTTTGGAAGCCTGACTATAACTACAGGGTCATTTCCCTCAGGAGGCTCGCCAACAACATTTGGAGCTGAAATTACGTTCGATTCTGCATATATATATAACGGAGGTCACCTGCTCATTGAAATAAGACATACAGGTTTTACCGGAACATCAACCAGTGTTGATGCAATCAGTACATCAACCGGAGGTTACGGTTATTTAATAAGCGCTTGCTGGATAGGTAATTACTCCGGAACATCTGGTAACCAGGGTAATTTTTCGGTTATCAGGCTTACTTCCGAACCGCTTACTTCATCAGGAAATCAAACAGAAATAGTTAAGGATTACAGCCTGAATCAGAATTATCCTAATCCATTTAATCCTGTTACTAATATTACTTTTAATTTAAGCAAACCGGCTAATGTAACGCTCAAAGTTTATGATATAAACGGCGAAGAGGCGGATGTTTTGATTAATAATGAAACAATGAGAGCCGGGACAAATACTTTATTGTTTAATGCTGAAAAATTAAGCTCAGGTATTTATTTTTATTCTTTGTATATAAATGGTGTGATTACTGATACTAAAAAAATGATGCTGGTTAAATAACTTGTTAAACTGATAAGTAATGATTTTATAACAATATATCTATTTATACTACACAGGTGAATTTAAACTTATTAAATGTAACTAAATGATAAATACCCTGTGTAGTATAATTCTTATACTATACTACAGTTTATCTTACAGTATAATAATAAAAACTTCTATTTTCAGATAACTTAATTATTTATAAATTGCCCTATTAACTAGGACTTTTTTTATTCATTTTTTAGCTTGATATAGTAATGTAAAATATTAACTTTTTATAGAATATTTATCTTGTCAAAACATATTTAACCCTTTATTTTTAAATTCATCCATCAGATTTACTCGAAATTAAACTACTTCTCGAAAGGAGGAAATTATGAAGAGAAACTTACTCTTCGCTGTTATATTTTTTACAATTGCTTCTATCACTTATTCTCAGTTATCATGGAAATGGATGCATCCAACGCCGCAGGGTAATACTTTAAGATATGCTAAAATGTTTTCCGCAACTGACTGGGTTGCAGTTGGCTATGGCGGAACATTTATGAAAACAACAAACGCCGGAACAAACTGGTTTATTACTCATGATGCAGCCGGCGTAAAAACCAGTTCACAGATATTGTTATACAATGCATACTTCTTTAATATGACAACAGGTATTGTATGCGGTTCAAGCGGACAGATCTGGAGAACTACAAACGGTGGTCTGAATTTTGATTCTATTCCAAGCGGAGTAACTTCTACATTATACGGAATACATTTTATTGATGCAAATACAGGCTATATTGGCGGTACCAGCGGAACAGTTTTGAAAACCACCAATGCAGGAGCAAACTGGACTGCAATGACAACCGGTGTAACTTATACTATCAATAATATTTTTGCACTTAATAACAGAGTTTACTGCCCAACCAGTACGGCTTCCATTTTATTGACTTCATATGACGGCGGTACAACATGGTTCAATGATACAACTGCAGCTACTTCTAATTCATTGTATGATGTAGCTTTTAAAGATTCATTAACAGGAATAGTATCTGGTGCAACTTCAACCGTAAGATATACTACAAATGCCGGATTAAACTGGACTCCTTATACCGGAATTCCCTCATCATCATTCTGGAGTATTCTGTATAATTCAAATACATGGTATCTTTCAGGGAATTCAAACTATATATACCGGAGTACAAATGATGGTGCTGCATGGGACTCTATATTACAAACCGGTTCTCAATATTACACATCCACATATTATTTTCTGGATAGAAACGGAACAAATATGATGAATGTAGGTGCTTTTGGCCTCCTTAATACTTCAACTAATTCAGGCGCTAACTGGACTGCACATAATTATCTTGGGTATTCAAGCACACTGAATGATATCTGGTGTGATAATATGTC
>LLZO01000050.1 GCA_001567545.1 Candidatus Tepidiaquacellales bacterium OLB5 | reverse complement strand
TTTTTCAGATTCTATCAGGTTCCTTCAATATAAGAAATAACAGAGTTACTAATCCTGCTGCAAGCAAACCTATATCTTCATAAATCCCCAATGAAAATGCTGCAGTAAATCCTATGGCGCTCCAAATTAATGGAATGGCAGTTAGCTTAACAGGAATTTTACCGTTAATTAACAGCAGCAAAGCAAAAGAATAAATAGTTGTTGGGCAGGGTAAACCAAATGTTGGAGAATCAGGATACCCGTGACCCCAGGCATATCCCAAAAGGGGGTAAATTATCAATGAATATAAAAGCAGTGCAATTGAAGTATAAGATCTTATTCCGGAAGTTAATTTGAACTTAATTTCTTGCCTTAACGCGTAATAAAAGAAAAATATCCCCTGAAAAATAAATATAACTCCGAATACATAAGCAGCATTGTTAATGGCAGTGAAAAAAAATAAATGATAAATTATTCCCATCCATAGCCATAAAAAACCAAGATAAAAAAAGATAAATTTAGATGAATTTTTATTCGATAAAATTAAAAATACACATAATAAAGCAATAATATTAAAAATTACCTGTATGGGATAAACCGTGAGGTTGTATTCTTTGAAAACTCCCAGGAATTGTTCAACAGTAAACGGGATTTTCATATGATAGATATTTTAAAAAATTTTAATGCTTCTGAAGACTTCAAGACTTCAGAAGTCTGATGATAAATTACAGCACCAATATCTTTTCTTCTGTCATTTCATGAATAGCATAACGCACACCTTCGCGTGTATTGCCTGAATCCTTAACTCCGCCGTATGGCATTGCATCCATCCTGTATGCTGAAGCTTCATTAATTATGACACCTCCGGTGTGTATGTTGTTATAAGCATACATTATTGCTTTCATATCATTTGTAAATAACCCGGCCTGCAAGCCAAACCGTGAATCATTAACTTTTGCAACTGCTTCGTCAAATTTTTCAAACTGCTCGATTGTTATAACCGGAGCGAAAACTTCTGCACACTTTACATTTGCGCTATCTGGCGCATTTTCAATTACTGTCGGTTCTAAAACAGCATTATTCCTGCTTCCTCCGCAAAGAATATTTGCTCCGTCTGAATTAGCTTCATTTATCCATTTTTCTGCACGGATTGCTTCTTCTTCATTTATCATTGGCCCGGTAACAGTGTTTTCGTTATATGGATCGCCGAATTTTGTGCCTTTTGCAGCTTCAAGGATCTTAGTCCTGAACTCTGAATATACTTTGCTGTGAACATATACCCGCTGAACAGAAATACAGCTTTGTCCCGCCTGCGAAAATCCGCCGGCAGCTATTTTTGCAGCAGCGGCAGTAATATCAGCATCATGGTTTACAATAACACCTGCATTTCCGCCAAGCTCCAGAGATACTTTCTGCCTGCCGGATTTTTTCTTCATTGCCCAGCCAACATCACCTGAGCCTGTAAAGCTGATAAGCTTTATACGGCTGTCACTAACCAGCTTATCCATTTTGCTGCCGCTGATTGGAAGTATATTAACCGGTGTGTAATTTAAGCCAATTGCATTGGCTTCGTCATAGATTATCTTTCCCAATGCAAGGGCTGTTAACATCGAGCTTGAAGAAGGCTTTATCAAAATCACATTTCCGCCTGCCAGCGCAGGAGATATTTTATGTGCAGCCAGGTTTAAGGGGAAATTCCACGGTGTGATACCCAGAATTAATCCCAGGGGGAATCTTCTGACTATCCCGCTTTTATTTTCAGAACCGGGCAGCAGGTCAAGAGGCAATACTTCACCGTTTATTCTGGAGCATTCCTCAGCCCCCAGCCTGAAGGTCAAAACTGCGCGGTCAGCTTCTATCAGAGAAAATTTTACCGGTTTGCCTGTTTCGTCAGTAATAATTTTTGCAAGCTCTGCTTTTTTTGCTTTAATTGATTCCGATATCCTGTAAAGCAGTTCCTGTTTTTTGTAAACCGGCAGTGCTGCATATTGTGTTGATAAAGATGTAAGATAATCTGCAGAAATATTGAATTCTTTTTCTCCTGCGATGTAAACTTCACCTACAGTTTTTTGTGTGTATGGATTAATAACCGGTTTTATTTCATCTGTTGCAATGAATTCATTGCCTATGAGTATTTTTTCAGCCATAATTTAATTGATTTGTATACAAATTTAGCTAAATATTAAAAGGGTTAAAAGAGAAAATGATACCACCCCGACAGCACCATAGGTGCTGCCTGCCCTCCCCAAAAGGGAATTAGCTGATTTTCTTGTTTGTCATATGTTTGTGATTATCTTAATAGCCCCGACCTTTAGGTCGGGGAAATGAATTGGAGATGTACCGGGCTTTAGCCCTGAACAATATAAGAGGACTTAAACTTGAGTTTGTTCAACGGACTCCTTCGGGAGATACAGGGTTAAGAAAAATAAAAAAGGCGTCGGGCAAGCCGCGACGCCTACTTGATCAATATGTTACACAATCTGTTGTATCCTTCAACAAATAAAAAAAGGAGATTGTTTCCAATCTCCTTTTATAAAAAACTTTCCAGTTTAAAAATTTACAGCTGTTTTGAATCGTTTGACTTTTTATTCTTGCTTGGGCAATCTTTGCTTTTATCGCCTGAATTTTTTCCTTCTTTGTTGCAGCCTGTTTTGCCGGAGCAATCAACATCTTTTTCCTTTAACGAAGCAGCCAAAGTTTCTTCGCTGGTTTCACCAGCAGCGTACATAACTGTTACGCTTGTCATTTTTGAAACATTGCATGTTGAGCCGAATGAAACTTCCTTAACACCGGCTATGCTTAAAATATTCTTCTGCAGGTCAGCTTTTGAATCCTCGCAGGTAACTTTATCTGTAACAAACTGGTAGCTTGAATATTCGCCGCCGGCTTTGATATTGTTTTTATCGCCGCAGGATGATTTGTCGCATCCTGTTTTATCTCCTGATGATTCAATTGCTGCAGTTTTATCGCAGCCTGATTTTTCTCCGGAAACTTTTTTCTGTGCAGCTCGAGCTGCAGTCTTTTCCGTCTTTATCATTAGCTATCAGGTAAGACTGGTTTAAATAAAGAAATGCGAATGCAAAAATTACTACAAGCGCTGCTGCTGAAATAATTTTTTTGTTCATGGCTGTGGTTCCTTTAATTTTTTTTACTTTAATAAATAGTTCTGCAAAGATATATATTTTTTGATGTTAATCCAATAGAATGTAAATACAAATTTTCTTAAATACTGTTAAAACCTAATCTTAATCATATTTTTTTAAGGCTTAAATTGCTATTTTTGTCTATGATTGTAACAGAAATTCCCATAAGTTAATTCCAGGAAAAGTATATATGAAAGAATTTAAAAACAGGAAAGAAAAATTTTTAACAGATTCAGGAATTGAAATACCTGCATTTATAGAAAATAACTCTGATGAATACAAAAGCAAGCTTGGAAACCCCGGCCACTATCCCTTCACCCGCGGTGTGCACGAGCAGATGTACCGCAGCAGGTTCTGGACTATGCGGCAGTATGCCGGGTTCGGAAATGCCGAAGAATCAAATAAACGGTATAAATTCCTGCTGGAGCAGGGTACTACCGGATTAAGCATAGCATTTGACCTGCCTACACAGATAGGTTATGACAGCGATGAGCCGATTGCCGAAGGCGAGATAGGAAAAGTTGGTGTTGCCATTGATACACTTAAGGATATGGAGATACTGTTTGACGGTATTACACTTGATAAGATAACAACATCAATGACAATTAATGCAACAGCAGCAGTACTGCTTTGCATGTATGTAGCAATTGCCAAAAAGCAGGGAGCTGACCTTAAAAAGATATCAGGTACTATACAGAACGATGTTCTGAAAGAATACATTGCCCGCGGTACATATATCTACCCGCCAAAACACTCAATGCGACTTATCACTGATATATTTGCGTGGTGCAATGAAAACCTTCCAAGCTGGAACACGATTTCCATCAGCGGGTATCATATCCGCGAAGCTGGCAGCAATGCAATTCAGGAAGTTGCATTCACTCTTGCAGATGCAATTGCATATATAGAAGCAGCAGTTAAGGCAGGGCTGGATGTTGATAAATTTGCATCAAGGCTTTCATTTTTCTTTAACGGGCAGATAAACCTGCTTGAAGAAGTTGCAAAATACCGCGCAGCCCGCAGGATTTATGCCAAAATCATGAAAGAACGCTTTAATGCAAAGAGCGAAAAAAGCATGATGCTTCGTTTCCACTGCCAGACAGCAGGTTCATCATTAACAGCGCAGCAGGTTGAAAATAATGTCATCCGTACTACAATAGAAGCCATGGCTGCAGTACTTGGCGGATGCCAGTCTTTGCATACAAATTCCAAGGATGAAGCGCTTGCGCTGCCTACTGAAGATTCCGTAACAACGGCTTTAAGAACACAGCAGGTTATTGCATATGAAAGCGGTGCTGCGGATACAGTTGATGCCTTTGCAGGTTCATATTATATTGAGTATCTTACAGACGAGATTGAAAAAGGCGTATGGAACTACCTGAATAAAATTGACGAGCTGGGCGGGGCAGTTAAATGCATTGAACTTAATTATCAGCAGGATGAAATTGCAAACAGCGCATATGAATTTGAGAAAGAAATAGAATCCGGTGAGCGTATAATAGTGGGCGTGAATAAATTTGTTGAAGAAGAACACGCAGAAAAGCTTGACCTGATGCATATTGATGAAGCTATCGGTAAAAAGCAGATAGAAAAGCTTAAAGAAGTAAAGTCATCAAGGAACAATGAAGAAGTAAGGAAAAATCTGGATGAACTGAAAAAGGCTGCCGAAGGTACTGAAAATATGCTGCCGTACATATTAAAATGTGTTGAAAGTTACTGCTCAATCGGAGAGATATCAAATAGCTCCGCGGAGTTTGGGGTGAGTATTAAAATATTTAACAGAACTAAATCATAATATATGAGCCGTGTAGTATGGATCACGGGAGCTTCGACCGGCATAGGGTTTGAGCTTGCCAAAGTATTTGCCAAATCAGGATATATTATTGTTGCAACGGCAAGAAGAAAATCCAGGCTGGTTAGCCTGGTAAACGAAATACGCTTTGCGGGACACGAAGCCTATGCTTTTGTTTGTGATGTCCGTTCTGAGCGAAGTATAATTAGCACAAAGAAAAAGATCCTTGAAAAATGCGGCTCTATTGATCTGTTGATCAATAATGCAGCTATTACAGCATTCAAATCCTTTACCGATACCAAACCGCCTGAATTTGATGATATAATAGAAACAAACCTGCGCGGCAGCTATTTAATGGCGCGTACGGTGCTGCC
>LLZO01000049.1 GCA_001567545.1 Candidatus Tepidiaquacellales bacterium OLB5 | reverse complement strand
TAAATTAACATGCATAATATTATGCAGGTTCCCCCAATAAGACTTAAAAAAATTATTTTACAAGTACCATTTTGTTAACAGCAGTAAAACCATTAGCTTCAAGCCTGTAGAAATATACTCCGCTTGAAAGCGATGAAGCGCTGAATTCAGCATTATAAATACCGGCTGTATGATATGAATTTACCAGCTCTTTTACAAGCTGTCCGGCAGCATTAAATATCTTTAATGTTACATTTCCTTCGTTAGCTATTGAGTAGCTAATAACTGTTGACGGATTGAACGGATTTGGATAATTCTGCGATAAAGCAAATTCATAAGGATTATTATTTATATTCCCGTCAGTATTTGATTTAAGCGAAAAATTTATGTTCCTTGAAGAGTTTTCGTTGGCAGTTATAACCCTTGTTTCTGACTGGCTTGCAATTTTATGAGCTACAAGAATGTAGTCGCCTTCAGGCAGATTTTTAATTGTGTAATTACCGTTAGCATCAGAAATACCAAAGCCATAGTATTGTTCACCCTGTTTTGCATAAACAATTGCATCTTTAACGGGTACGTTATTATTCAATACTGTTCCGCTTATCGATGTTAATTTTCCGGGTCTTAAACCGCCTGTTGTTCTTTGAACATAAATGTTAATATCAGACTGGCTGTAATCAAGGCTAACATGTGTAAACTGTGCAGGATCTATCTTATTAGGATAACCTGTCGGTACATAGTCTTCTTCCCATTCATGATCAGGAATACCGATTATATCACCGTGATTAGCATAATATCTTACAACTGCGCCAATCCAGTCTCCCTGGCTTCCAATAGGACATGTTGTTAAAAGATTACCCTGTGGATCAAAGATTTTTACCATACCGTTTGTAACAAGCTCATTATTATCGGCAAATCTGACGGTACCGGAAAGTGTAATATATTCCTGGGCTTTAACTACCCTGACTGCAGCTAAAATAAAAAATACAACGATAAAAAGTTTTAATGCTGATTTCATGATTTTATCCCCCTAATAGATAAATGTTTTTTAAATGATTTTTTTTATTTAATGATTTGTTGATCTTAATTTTTATTTTTTTGAGACTTCAGTAAAGTTCTTGCAAACGATTCTATACTTTCGGATTTATCCCAGTAAAGTTCGAACATTTCTTTTACAAAAGCTGCAAACCGCTTGTTGTGAATTATAATATCTGTGCTTTCTTTTCTGGTTGTTTTTTCATCATACAGATTTATAAATACAGTTCTGTTATCAAAAACTGCAATAACCTGCGGAACATTTTCTGTAAGTTTAATTTTTTCTCCCTGTTTTTCAAAATTTCTGCATAATCCTATTAATTGTTCCTTAGAAACCACCTTCCATGAATCTTTGATCTTAATCCTGAAATTGCCTTTTGTTTCATAAATTGATCTTAGCTCTCCGCCTCTTTTAAAGAAATTCCGGGTTTCAGAATCCAGTTTATCAGAAATATTTCCTTCCAGCCTGTTCATATACAAAATTGCATTCTTAGAAATCCTGATCAGATCCAGAAA
This sequence comes from Candidatus Tepidiaquacellales bacterium OLB5, assembly GCA_001567545.1. Classification (GTDB taxonomy): domain Bacteria; phylum Bacteroidota; class Ignavibacteria; order Tepidaquicellales; family OLB5; genus OLB5. The sequence goes on along the minus strand of LLZO01000049.1, from coordinate 3,046 downwards.
TTTAACTTCCCTGTTCCTGTTAAAGCCTTTAATTATTTCAACGTCAGATTTATATTCAGATGGCTGGTTTATACGGTGAAGAGGTTTCAACTCTTTAAAAGTAGATTTGAGCAAAGCAAGCTTTAAAGAGAAATTTTTTCTTATCTCATTTTCAATTTTGTTTTCAAGCACATCAGTGCTAATTATCTCATACAGCAGCTTACCGGGTGTCTGCATTTCATTGCAGATACCTTTTTTTGAAAAACTGCGCAAAATATCATATACAGATGGTCTTGGAATACGGGCTTCTTTTGCAATTTCAGCAGCGCTCATTACAGAGCCTTTGTACAAAGCAATAAATACTTTTGCTTCATAGTTAGTAAAACCTAACCGTTCAAGTTTGTCAGTTTCTTTCCCCATATATTGTTGTAGCTCTTACTACAACAAAACTATATTAAAAAAAACAATAATGCAAGCCCACTTTAAATTGTGTATAAAGTATTAATTAAGTATTTTATGATAACTATACACTTTTTAATATAATTATAAGGGAAAAATAATTAGGAAAAAAATAAAAATTATTCTGAAAAAATAAAGCAGTAGTATATAAAATATACTACTGCCTTAAATATATTCATTAATTTTTGTTTTACAGTTATTTAAGCAGAACCATTTTTTTACTTTCAATAAATTCACCGTCAGCCTGCATATTATAAAAATAAACACCGCTGGCAAACCCTGATGCATCAAAATCAATATAATCTTCAAGCGCCGGAGAGCGCTGTTCATTCAGCAAAGTTTTTACTTCCCTGCCTCTGGCATCGTAAATTGTAATTTTTATAAACGCGGTGCTTGGTACATTAAAAACAATTCTGGTTTTAGGATTAAAAGGGTTAGGATAATTTTTTACAAGACTGAAGCTTCCGGGAATATTAACATAATTTCCTTCGGTTGAATATTTAAAATATACACTCCATCCCATCAGGCTTCCTCCGTCATTAATTCCGTTATCAGTTACGCGCAGCTTCCACTGGCCAAGTGAATTTTCACCATCAAACAGCCAGAGTTTTTCTACAGGCTTAAAGACTCCGGTAAATGGCGCAGAAGCTGCAGAGCTGTCTATTGCAATTAATGCTTCATCATCAAAATATGTGTCCGTAAAGTTATCTCCATCTACACCAACGCCGCCTGCAAGGATTATTTCAGTTCCGGCAGGAGAAATAAGGCTGAATGATAGATCTGCATCAAAAGTATGCTGAACATTGAGTAATACATTTACATCAAGTATGGTTTTATTAACCGGATTATTCATAATAGAAACGAATGATGTTTCCTTATCAGCTCTTATAACCAGCGGAACATCTGAGCTGGCAAAAACTGTATCATACTTATTAGTATTTCTTACGAACATGAATTTCTGCGGCGCAAGGCTTCCAGGCGGATTAACGCCTGCGCCTCCCAGCGGGTAAGTAACATAATTGGGAACCTGCACCACATCCTGAGCTGCCAGATAATAATACAATCCTTCGCTGTATGGTATGACCGGAAAAGTAAACCTGTATCTATCCTGTGAAATACTAACGCCGCTGATAACCTGAATATTGTTTGATTGCATGGTCTTGTAATACATTTTCGGGCCATAAATACCTGTCTGTATTCCAATATTATCAGTTATAACCGCTTCAACAATTATTGATGAAGTATAAACATTGGATTCAGGAGGGTAAATTGTCATCATTGGGGCAACCTGGTCATAAATTTCTGTTGGACCGGGCGGAGTGTTATCCAGGCATATTTTTGCATCAATCATTCCATATCCCATTTCTTCATTCCACATACCATGTTCTTTTTGAATGTTATAACTGTAATTTCCTACTTTTCTGGCATATGTTTCCATTATCATTTTAACAGAATCGCCTGAAATATTTATATTTTTTGTGATCATTAAAGCTGCAACTGCCGCCGCAAGAGGTGAAGAAACAGACGTTCCATTACCGCAGATACACCAGCCTCCAAGAAGTTCTGTTGTTCCAATAAAAGTACATGGCGCAACAAGCTCCATTCCTTCACCATAACATGCGCCCCAATCCTGCACACCTCCGATATTATCGCAGCTTGTGCGGCTTTTCCTTTCAAAGCAGGGACTTAAACCGCCGACACCTATTACTTCCGGCATAGATGCAGGGTAAATTACAATGTTGGTATCAGCATTACCGGCGCCGCCAAATACTACACATCCTTTGCCGCTCCTTCCGTAATTAACAGCATTTTGAACTGCAAAAGTTATTAATGAACCGGGAATACCGCCGCCCCAGCTGCAGTTAATAACGCTTGCACCATGAAGCCATGACCAGTTTAAGCCTTTTGATAATATTAAATCAGTGGTAAAACCGGCTGGAGCAGGTCCAAAAACCTTACGGGCATAATGTGACTGCTGTAAGCAATTCCTGCTACACCGGCAATATTATTTCCAACGCCGGCAGGCGCGCCGCTGACACCGGTTCCATGGTAATATTCATCATACGGGTAAGGGTCGTTATCATAAAAATCGTACCAAAACCTTCTGTCACACAGATTCGGCTTCAGATCTGTATGGTTGGTGTCAATTCCCGTATCAACAATTGATATCATAACGTTTGGATTTCCTGAATTCACTTCCCATGCATTTATCATGTTCATGTCACATCCGGGTGTGCCCTGCACACCCTGCGGAACGTTGTTTCCGGTATTCCTGATATTCCACATTCTTGGCAGCAGCGTATCGTTAGGCATATAATCATTGCCTCTGCTGTTATTGATCCTGCTACCGGGTTTATTATTTCCCTGTTTTTTACTTTCCGGGTTTTTATTGTTTTCAACTTCAAGCAGCATTCCGGTACGGAGAAAATTTGGATGGGCAAATTCAACAAACTGGGTTAAGGCATACCGGTTTGAAAGCTCAAAAACATCGTCAGAGCTTTCCGGAGATATTTTCACAAGATAAGTATTTTCAAAACCGTTCACAGCTTCCAGCTCAGTTGTTTTAAAAAGCCTGTTAATATTATCAATATCAAATTTTGATACATTC
>LLZO01000048.1 GCA_001567545.1 Candidatus Tepidiaquacellales bacterium OLB5 | reverse complement strand
TTAGGAGACAGAAATGTATTAAAAACCACAAATGCAGGAATTAACTGGAACAGTACTATAGTTGCACATTCATCTAATCAATTAAATTGTTTTTATTTTTACAATAGTGATATTGGCTGGGCAAGTGAAAATTATTATTTGAATTTTACATCAAATTCAGGTATAAACTGGAATGTTATAAATACTGCCATTCCAAATCCGCGGGGAATATTTTTTAAAGATCTGTTAACAGGATGGATATGCGGAGATTCCGGTATGATAAAAAAAACCACCAACGGCGGCTTTAACTGGATCAATTTATCTTCGGGCACCATAGTTACATTAAGAGCTATTGCGTTTGCTGATGATTATAACGGAATCTGCGCCGGAGACTGGGGAACAATACTTTCTACTACAAATGGCGGTATAACATGGCTTTTATATTATGATATTTACCTGGGTTTCTTTAACCAAGTAAAATTTAAAAACAATATGACCGGTTTTGTGACAGGTAATGGCAATAATATATTCAGAACGACAAACAGCGGTATTAACTGGAGTTCAAGCTTTATTAACTCAGGTGTAATTTCAGGAATTCATTTTACACAAAATGGTACTGCATTTGCATTCGGCTCACCGGGTATGGTTTACAAATCCACCAACACTGGCAATACGTGGGAACAATTGCCTGCTAACGGATTATTTTCACAAGTAAAAGGTACTTCCATTACAGGTGATGATAATATTTGGGTTGCCGCAGAAAGCAGCCTTGTTTATAGATCTACTAATTTAGGAGGAAACTGGAATTTACTTTACAGGGAATACCTTACCAAAGAAAATCTGAATTCAGTTTTTTTTATTGATCAGTTTAAAGGATTTGCCTGCGGAGAAAGAGGTATTTTGTTAAAATCCACCAACAGCGGAATAAACTGGAGTATTTCAAATTTAGGTCAAAATTATTCATTAAAGAAAATTAAATTTATCAATAATCTAACAGGTTTCATTGCAGGAGGTGACGTAATACCAAACGGTGTTATTATCAGAACAACTGATGGCGGATCCAGCTGGCAAACTGTTTATAATGATTCTTCATCTTTAAGCTCAATTAATTTTATTAATAATAATACCGGCTGGGCTGCCGGTACATATGGATATTACTTAAAAACAACTAATTCCGGCAGCAATTGGGTACGATCAAGATTTGAAACTATGAATCTGAATGAAATATACTTCATCGATAACAATACCGGCTTTATAGGGAGAAATTCAGGACTGTACATTTCTACTAACGGTGGATTAAACTGGCTGCAGAGTTCAACTAACCAAACAGTTTCAATTCAGTATACCGGTAACACTGTTTATGCATACACAAGAACATCAAATGCTTTTTTCCTTCTCAAATCAACTAATTCCGGCAGTAACTGGCAGCAAATACAGGTTTCCGGAGGACAATACCTAAACATGCATTTCTACAATGAGCAAACAGGATGGATAATTTCCGGAAGTTCAATAAGAAAGACAACGAACGGCGGAATTAACTGGGTTAACCAGACAAGCGGTTCAAATTCTATTTACGGTATCGGAATAAATTTCATTGATAATAATAATGGCTGGTGTGTTGGTCTTTATGGAGGAATAATGAGAACAACAACAGGTGGAATCGGAATTACACAAATTTCTACTGAAATACCTGTAAAATTTAATTTATATCAAAATTACCCTAATCCTTTCAATCCGGTAACAAAGATACGTTTTCAAATACCCCCACTAAATCTCCCCCTTAAAGGGGGAGACAAAGAGGGG
>LLZO01000047.1 GCA_001567545.1 Candidatus Tepidiaquacellales bacterium OLB5 | reverse complement strand
AAAAAACAGTAGATGAGCTTTATTTATATTCAGGCAATAAGCTGAAGAATATGCATGAAATGATGTTATTGATAGAATTGGCGGACAAATCCGGAAAGGATAAGCTGTTTTACGATATACAGTTTACAGCAAAGTACCTTAACGGTCTGGGTAAGATACTGCAAAGCAATGTTGCAATAACTACTCAGAAAAAGCCCGGTGAAAACGGTGAACCTTCTCCAACAGCTGAGGAAGCAAGGGAAAAGATTATGGGTGAATATAAAACCAATATGGTTAAATTTACCAATTATTTAAAAGACCTGCTTATTGATGCTGATGAGACAGAACGGAAAGAAATTGAAGAAAAATATTTAGCTCTCTCACGAACCTCTATGGTCAATCTTACAACGCTGATATACGATCTTAGCTGGCTAAAACGGTATTATAACAGCAAAAGGTAAATGAATTTATCGCTTTATCCCTTTCAGATGTTAACGTAAGTTTAAATCCTGATTATTTATATAAATTGGTTATTTTCCATTTTTATTGAATAGAACTTTCAGTTTATATTGCTTAAATTTGTAATTAATAAAGCCTTTACTTATAATTCAGAATTTAAGTTCATATAACATGAATAATACAATTTTAACAGGAATTGAAGCTATACAGGCAATACTTGCCCCGGCACTCGGAATTTCTGCTACTGCCCTATTGCTTTTGAATATGCATAACCGCTATACCAGCACAATTAACAGGATAAGGCTTCTGAATGAAGAGAGAAGGAGGCATCACATAAAGATCTCGAGAAATGAAGAACCGGGAGCATATGAACAGTTCCGTTATTCCAGCATTACAAGCCAGTTAACCATGCTGATGCAGCGCTGCAAAGAAATAAGGAATGCGATTCTTTATACTATGGGTTCAATACTTTTATTTGTTTTAACATCCATTGTTATTGGAGTTAATATATTATTCTCTTCAGGAATTTTAAGAAGCGCGCCTCCTTTGATTTTTTCTGCCGGTATGATTATGGTGCTAATAGGAATAATTTATTCAGCAAAAGATGTCATAAATTCATTTAAAGTTACCGAAGTTGAAGTAAAGGGTGATATGTAGAATTAATAAAAACTAAAGGGTATTCTGTAGACAGAACACCCTTTGTTAAAACAATCCGTTTGCCTGCACATAATACTGCAGGTTAAAAAAAAAATTATCCGCCTATAGCTTCCAGCACCCTTAGATCCGGTTCTTCCATCTTAGAAAAGCTGTAACGTTTTTCTATAGCAGCGCGGTTTATCTCATCCAGAATACTTATCATAGTATCATATTTAGCTTTGCGGTGGAACTTCAGGATCATTATCATATCCTTGTTCTGTGTTCCCCAGCCCTCAAGGTACTGCCTTAACTGGTCATAATTCACTTTAATTGGCTGTTCTTCTGTACCATCAGATTTACCTTTGGATAAACCAATATTGCCTTTTTCAGATATTCTTATGAAAACAACATTTCCCATATCCACTTTAACAGTAGTATTCTCGTCACCTTTAGGCAGGTTGATCTGCATTACCTGCGGCTGGTTTAATGTTGATGTCATAATAAAGAATGTGAGCAGAAGCATGATAACATCCACATACGGTGTCATATCTATATGAAACCCGAGACGTTTGCGTTTCTGCCATTTATTCTTCTTGCGTCCGCGTTGTTCACTTCCGCCATCGGCCTGTTCAACACTTGCCATTTTAGATATCTCCTAAAACTTATGTTTAACTAATTCCGGTTAAAACCGGGTATGTTATAATTGAGCTGTTAAATAATTCAACAGTTATTTATTTTCCTTTGATTCGTCTATTTCAAGATCAGTCACAAATGCGAACCTGGTATTCTTGGTTTCTTTAAGAATATCCATTAAGTCCTGCACTGCGCCAATATCTGCTTCTTTATCACCCTTAACAACAATTCTCAGGTCTTTACCAACATTACTTTTTGAAGAAAGCCTGAAATCGATAAGCAGCTTTTTGAATTTTTCCCTGTCATCAAATGCAACAATGGGTCGTTTCATTTCACCTTTATCATTCAGGTTAGCCGGGTTGTTCCACCCTGGCTGAGTAGTACTATCGGGATGAAAAGCAGCAAGTCCAATTGGGTCGCCAAGAACGTCTTCTCTTACTTTAATGTTATCAACATCCGCAAATATATCACCGAACTTATTGATAACCAGTGTCATAACATTCCTTTCCGGAAGCCTCGTAGTATCATTGCCCGAATTTGGAAGCTTAACCTGTATATCTTCAGCCAGCTCAGCTTTAAACTGTGCTGTTAAAATAAAGAATGTAAGTATAAGCATTATAACGTCTACATACGGCGTCATATCAATGGCTTGTGCCGATCTTCTGCGTTTTTTGACTGCTGGCATAATTTTACTTTCTTATAATCTTAAACTGTTTTTTAAGTAAATGGTTTCTTAAATTAAATGCCTTATTTAGATTTAACAGTCAAAATCTGCATTATATTATATGTAGCTTCATCGATCATATATGTGAAGTTACTTACTCTTGTTGAAAAGTAATTATAACCAATAATAGCTACTATAGCTCCAAAAATACCGAATGCTGTATTGATAAGCGCTTCGGAAATACCGGTTGAAAGCTCTGTTGCATTAGGAGTACCTGCAGTTGCAAGCGCCTGGAATGAACGAATCATACCAAGTACTGTTCCAAACAGACCAACAAGCACCGAAATTGATGCAATTGTTGAGAGCGCAACGAGGTTTCTTTCTAAAAGAGGAACTTCAAGCATCATAGCTTCTTCAATGGCGCGCTGAACTTCAGCCATTTTCTTTTCGCCGTCAATGGGGTCATTTTTAACCACATTATAGCGCTCCAGTGCAAGCCGCAGCACATTAGCCATAGAACCCTTCTGCTTATTGCACTCTGCAATAGCTCCATCTATGTCATTATCCATAACCAGGGTCTGGACTTTTTTTACGAACGGTTCAATAGCGCCTTTGCCTTTAGCTTTGCCGAGAGAAAGCTGTCTTTCGATAACAAATGTAATAACCATAATGCTGATTGTCATAAGTGCCACAACAACTGGTCCGCCCTTGTATATCTGTCCGAAAACGTTAACGGGTGTTCCTGCAATAGTATCGCCGCCCTTAAAATTATTCGGGCTACCGAAAACAAACATAAATATAGCTAATGATACCACAAAAGCTATGACAAGGACTACAGTGATAAAAACGGATTGTTTCATAGTTAAGTTATTCCTCCAATAGATTATTGAGTTTCTTTATTTACTAGTCTGAAAATGATGCAACAGCTTCCATTTCCGAAGAATATGTATCGAAAATAAGGCTGAGCTTTGTTATAACAAATAAGTTTTCCAGGTTCTTATTTAACTGGCAAAGTTTTACTTTTCCGCTGCGTTTGGTATAATTTGCATGAGCAGAAATCAATACCCCTAATGCTGAGCTGTTAAGGTAAGATACCTCGCCTAGATCAATTACGAGTTTCAGGTTACCTTCATCAGATAATTTTTTAATTGTATTCTGCAATTCATCAGTTTCATCTCCGCCAACAAAGTTACCTTTTAGCTTTAAAACAATGATTTTGCCATCCTGTAAAGATATTTCTTTGATGTTTGAACTCATAATTTATAATATAGTAGTTAAATTTGGATTGTATAATAGCAAAGATAAATTGATTTTTTATTATTTGCAATCAAATATTGTTGTTTTTTCCATAATTTTAAAGAGAAAATTCACTACATAGTTACTGAAATAAACTACTATTAAAATTACTTTAAAACCTCGAGAATCCTATCGTTTATTTCATTTATACTGCCTATTCCGTATATATCAAAAACAGCAGATTTTTTACTGTAATGCTCTTTTACGGGTGCTGTCTGCTCTTTATACACATTAAGCCTGTTTTTAATGGTTTCTGCAGTATCATCCTTTCTGCCCCTGCCCAGCATTCGGCGGATAAGCTCATTATCATCAAGTGTGATATTTATAACTCTAGCAGAACTATATCCAAGCGAATCCATTATTTTATCTAACTCTTCTGCCTGCTGTATAGTTCTGGGAAAACCATCAAGTATAAAACCTTTTTTTGCAGATTCATCACTAATTGCTTCCTTAATAATCCCGATCATAATATCGTCAGAAACCAGATTGCCTGAATCCATAACTTCCTTTGCCTTTAGACCAAGAGTAGTACTCTCTGTGACTGCCTGCCGCAGTATTTCTCCGGTAGAAAGATGTTTAATCCCCAGTTTTTGAGCAATCAGGACAGATTGGGTACCTTTGCCTGCTCCCGGGGGTCCAAGTATTATTAGATACATATAAAGATAATCAGTAACTTACTAAAAAATTGTTTGGATTGTCATCAAATTTAGTTAAAAAATTATTAAAAGAAACTGTTTAAAAACGCAGTTTACATTTTGTGACTTTTAAATCCGGAATTTTTTGAATAAGGAATTATTATTGATGAAAATGTATTCAGTTTAAAAATATAAAGAAATTTTTCATTGCATTGAATATTACCAACTCAATAACTAAATTTAGCAACTTTTTAAAAATTTTCAGGGAAAACCATAAATGAGAACAAAATTTCTTGCATTCGCAGTAATTGCTTTATTCTGGAGCGCAGCAGTTATACTGCCTTCATGCGGTAAAAAAGATGAAACTACAACAACTACAGATACATCTAAAACAAACCAGCAGCAAACAATACAGCAAAACCAGCAGCAGAACACTCAGCAGGAAACTGTAAAAAAGGATTCCGTAAAAACCGACGATAAGAAAAAAGAAGAAGATAAGAAGAAGGAAGAAGAAAAGAAAAAAGAAGAAGAAAAAAAGAAGGAAGATGAAAAGAAGAAAAATGAAGAAACACTTGAAATGGATAAACGCCAAACATCAAATGTTGATTTTTCTGCAATTTGGCCAAAGAAGTGCGCCAAGTGCCATGGCAAAGACGGCAAAGGAAAAGTTGAAGGTGTGCCTGACCTGACATCCGGAGATACAAAAGGCAAAAGTACAAACCAGCTTAAAAAGATTATTGAAGACGGAAAAAAAGGAAAGACTGATGATGATGAGGATATGCCTTCATTCAAAGGAAAACTGACTCCCGAAGAAATTGATGCAGCTGCTAAGTATGTTAAAGGGCTGTAACAATGAGCAATGAACAATGTGCAATGAATAATATAAAATAAAAAGAATTTATTAAATAAATTAAGTTAATTAAGGAGAAAATAAAATATGATGACAACGGAGCAGCTCACAAAAGAACTGGACAGGATTCTTGAGGAAAAAAGTATTTTAAAACATCCGTTCTACCAGAAATGGAATGAAGGAAAGCTGACACTTGGCGAGCTTCAGGAATATGCAAGGCAGTATTACCACTTTGTAAAGCATTTCCCGATGTTCGTTAGCTCAGTTCACAGCAACTGCATGGATACTGAAACGCGCAGGATGCTTGTTGAGAATATTGCCGATGAAGACGGCTTTAAAACAGGCATAGCTGACCATCCGCAGCTGTGGATGAACTTCGCAAAATCACTTGGCGTAAATGAAACCGAAGCTGAAAATGTAAAAGTTGTTGATGAAGTGAAGAATTCAATACAGGGATTCTATAATTTATGCCGGAATGAAGACTACAGGGTCGGACTTGCAGCTTTATACGGCTATGAAAAACAGATACCTGAGGTATCACAGGTTAAAATTGACGGGCTGAAGAAATTCTATAATATCGATACACCTGAAGCTTTGGAATTCTTTGCAGTTCATCATGAAGCAGATATATATCACAGCAAATCTGAGCTTGATGCTATTGTTTCAGGCTGCAAAACTGACGAAGACCAGCAGAAAGTGCTCGAAGCCGCGGAAAAATCAGCCGGCTTATACTGGCAGATGCTTGACGGTGTTTATGTGAATTAACAAAAAGCAAAAGTAAATTTGAATCCCGCTAAAGCGGGACTTCGAAAATGCACCGCATTTTCTTGAAAGCAAAAATGATTTTGTAGAGACGACCCGCTTTGTTTACTCCTTCGGAGCCAAGCCGAAGGCATGGGTGGGTCGTTTCTTTTTATATGCGTAGGTTTGTTTGAGGGTTCATTAGACTTCAAAAGTCTTAAAAACTTTTGAAGTCTAAACAGGAATAATTTTCGTGTCTCGAAACAGATAAAAAAAATATTTTTTCTCATATTTTGCTTAAACC
>LLZO01000046.1 GCA_001567545.1 Candidatus Tepidiaquacellales bacterium OLB5 | reverse complement strand
AGCAGCTTAAAAAATATCGGGCAGTTAACTGCCGGGTATTTTGCGATAGGTCCTGCAATACAGCAATTCACACGCGAATCAGTTAATTCATTTCTTGAAAGCGAAACTGCTTCAAAGACACTTTCGGCAGCATTAAAAGGCAACCAGGCAGATATTGACCGGCTTACAAAGCAGGCAACGGAGCTGCAGTCGAAATCAATATTCAGTGATGAACAGATAATGAATGCGCAGGCAATGTTCGGGTTTATGGGCAAAAATGCCGATGAGATTGAACAGCTGATCCCGCTGGTTATTAATCTGGGCGCAGCGCAGGAACGTACCGGGAACGGACAGGCTAACCTGGTACAGATCTCGAAGATGCTTGCAAGATCAACAGGCGAGGAGCTTTCCGGCAGCATTGAACGGCTAATAGGTCCGCTGAGCGAAACTGAAAAGCAGATGCTTAATAATGCACAGGGAATGGACAGGATAAATCTGCTTAGTGAAATAATGACAAAGCGGTTCGGTGATATTGGTTTCCAGCTGGATGATACAGCCAGCCAGTGGAAAAATATGAATAACCAGGTTGATGAATTTAAAGAGGGGTTTGGCAAAGGACTGGTTGAAAGTATAAATACCGGACTTAAAGCTTTACAGCGGATACAGGGCGAAAATAAAAAAAACTCAGATAAGTTTTTCTGACCTGGGATATGCAATAAGCAAAGCTCTTATTGGTCCGATAATGAATGTGGTTGATCTGCTTGGGTGGCTTGAAAGCAAGTATGGCGAAGCACTGAACGGAATACAGCAAAAAATTGTAAGTTTTGTAGAGTTTCTGCAGGGTAATCCTGTATTTAAATATCTGCCGGGTATAAATGATATTGATCTTGAAAGCTTCAGGACACAGAGATCCGACAGCAATAACGGGGTAAGAGGCGTTACCGGTGATGCAACGGGAGACAGGGGAAAGAAATTTTTAACCGGTGACAATAAAACAGGCAAGGATAAGAGCGGAAGCAATAAAATTGCCGATATGACACCTGAGGAGCAGCTCAATTTTCTGCAGAAATTAAGGCAGGAAGTAGCTGAGCTTACAGCAGAAGAAAAAAGTTTAGGAGAGCAGCTGCTTGAACAAAACCTGCTTGATTATGAAAGGCTTGCGCTGCTTGCCAGGTTAACAGAAGTACAGGCAAAGCTGAACGAAATAAAGAATGAAGGTGCGCTTGATGTGAGCGGTAAAGTAGGCGAGCTTGAAGCACTAAGCGAAATGCTGAAAGGGCTTGAAGATGATCCAAGGTTCATAAGGGCGGGAAAGCCGTTCACCGGCGCAAAGCAGGAAGGACCGGCGGAAGAAACTTTAGGAATAAGCTTTGAACAGCTTTTAACGACAGCGCAGAATATACATGATATACTGAATCAGCCACTGGATAATCCGTTTAAGACAATGCAGGCAATACTGCAGATAGTAATGCAGATAGGCGGACTGCTTGGCGGCGGCGGAGCAGGCGGTTTTTTAAGTTTTTTAGGACCTATAGGAATGGGGTTAGGTCTGCTTAGTAATATTTTCGGCGGATTGTTTGGAAGCAGTAAAAAAAGCGGTTCTGCCGGCGGAAGCGGTAATATGCAGAGAATGGGCGCAATGTTCAGAACATTTGCGCAGACAGGATTTTTGGCAGATCTGCCGCCGCAGGTGTTGGCCGGGGGATACAGCTCAGGCAGCATGAATATGGGACAGGAATTTTATTTTAATGGAAGGTTGATAAATAATAAATTCAAGGAAGAAATGAGCAGAGATGGCTTGATGATTACAGAATTTAACGAAAGAAAGAAATATAAGTAAACATGTATGTAGCTTTATATAAATATAATTACCGCAGATATGATAACAGTGAAGAACCTATAGGCCCTGAACTTGAATTTAATTATTATACAACTGGTTTTGTAACAACAAATGGGCAAAAAGTAAAATGTGTAGACAGCATTATAATTTACGACATATTGCCTGACACTTTGACCGGAATAGACTGGGGATTAAGAAAGCATAACGATATTAAGCTTATTGATATGGGAAGATTTTCATTAGGGTTTGATCTTGATAATGAAGCAAGAAGCCATAACGGGAAAAGCATTGATGAGTTTTTAGCCACCGAAGAGTTGAACTACCGCCAAATATATTGCGTTTATCAATATGGGAATATTGCTTATGAGGGCTGGCTTGATCAACAATCAATTATACGGGATAAAACCCACACTGAAAAGAAATGGGATATTAATTTTGAAGTAGATGGACCAATGAGCCATTTTTTTGATTCAATGGATGAAGTGACTGTGCTAAAAGTACCGGCAGGAAGCAGTATTAGGTTTATTGAATATTTCAGAGATTATCATTTTAATCACTGGTTTAATAATGGAAGTGTGACTGAGTACAAAGATAGAACAGGGTTACAACAAAAATTAGGGTGGACTGATGAAGGACCAGTAGTTTCAAGTCCGCTGCAAAGAGGTATATTATATTCTCCAATGAACGTGAAAGATGCGACAAAGTCATTAATGATGGGATTGGGGTTCATTTTTGAAATGGAATCTATAAGACCGTATGGATATGAAGCTTTACATAAACTTCCTTTTAGAATAAATATTAGAATAGAAGGTGATGCTGATAATACAGTAACCGTAAATGATGTTACAGTCCATATACAGGGTTATAGTAAAAACAATAACCAACATTTTATTTTACCTTATTGGAAATTATCAAGCAATCCAGCTCAAATCGAAGCCTATTATCATGGTTTATTCATGAGCGCGAATGCATTGCATATTGAAAATCATGATTTATGGGGAGG
>LLZO01000045.1 GCA_001567545.1 Candidatus Tepidiaquacellales bacterium OLB5 | reverse complement strand
TGAAAAATCAAGGGCAAATTTATCTCAATATTATACATTACAGGGCTATTATACAAACATACAAAATAATTCAGCATATCCCAATACTACCAGAGAGCTTTCAGAAGATTTTAAGATAAAATCAAAGGTAAAACAGTTTAATATAGAAGAAGCAATCAGCGACTATGAAACAATATACCAGAACAACCAGAACAATGCAAAGGGTATTCATGCACTTATAAACAAGTTTAGCCTGCAAAGAATTGCATCAGGAGACGCTCCGAACGGCAGCACCCTAAAATATACAGAGCATAAGCTTGGAATACTTTCATTAATAACAGGAAAAGACTTAAAGAATAACAGTACAGCAATAAACAATCAGCCAAACCAGTTCAGACTTCATCAGAATTACCCGAATCCGTTTAATCCGACAACCAGTATAAAATATGACATTCCCAAAAGTTCACAGGTAACAATAAAGGTATATGATATACTTGGCAAAGAGGTATTCAGCTACAACGAATACAAACTGGCGGGGAGTTATGAAGTGAAGTTTGACGGGAGTAATCTGGCATCAGGGATGTATTTTTATTCATTGGAAACGACTGGATATAAGGATACGAAGAAGATGGTGCTGCTAAAATAGAGAAAAAGGCTCAAAATTAGAAAGAATTAAGCGTCCCTGTGTAAACAGGGGCGCTTTTTTGTTAAGATTTATACTGGCTAACGGCTTTATAATAAAACAATTAACTTTACGGTTTGCCGTCTTTTGCTGCATTGACATTTATTTCCAAAACCGCTATATTTGTCTTCTGTACCGATAAAATTTAATCGTTTTTTGCAAATTTCAGTAATTTTTAAAAATTAGACTACAATCTGACTAGGATTATATTGTAATGGCATTAAAAAAGTTAAAACCAATAACACCGGCAACAAGGTATTACACAATTTCTTCTTTTGAAGAAATTACCAAAACCACACCTGAAAAATCTTTATTGAAACCATTAAAGAAATCAGGCGGAAGAAATAATACCGGAAGGATAACTTCAAGACGCAGGGGCGGCGGACATAAAAGAATGTACCGCGTTGTAGATTTTAAGAGAGAGAAAACCGGAATTGAAGGAAAGGTAGAAGCTATTGAATATGATCCGAACCGTTCAGCAAGGATCGCTCTCGTAAGATATTCAGACGGCGATATTACATATATTATTGCTCCAGATAACTTAAAGGTCGGCACAACAATAGTTTCAGGAATTGATGCTGATATTACTGTTGGAAACACACTGCCTCTTGCAAATATACCTCTCGGAACGTTCATACATAATCTTGAATTAAAGCCCGGCAAGGGCGGACAGCTTGCACGCAGTGCTGGCAGCTCATGCATTGTAGTTGCTAAGGATGAAAAATATACACAGGTTAAGCTGCCTTCAGGTGAAGTAAGAATGGTGCTTAATACCTGTAAAGCAACCATCGGTGTTGTAAGCAATCTTGAACATGAAAATATTTCGCTTGGAAAAGCGGGAAGGTCAAGATGGCTTGGAAGAAGGCCGAAAGTTAGAGGTGTTGCAATGAATCCGGTAGATCACCCTATGGGAGGCGGTGAGGGAAAAACTTCAGGCGGCGGCCACCCGGTTAGTCCGTGGGGCATACCTGCAAAAGGATACAAAACCAGGAAGAAGAAAAATCAGTCAAACAAATTCATAGTTAAGAGAAGAAAGTAATATTATTATATAAATGCCAAGATCACTTAAAAAAGGACCGTTCATAGATCCGAAGCTCTTAAAAAGAGTTGAAGAGCTTAATAAAGCCAATCAGAAAAAAGTATTAAAGACCTGGTCAAGGTCAACAACAATAACGCCTGATTTTGTAGGCCATACGTTTGCCGTTCATAACGGCAATAAATTTGTGCCTGTGTTTGTATCAGAAAATATGGTTGGGCATAAGCTTGGTGAGTTTTCACCTACAAGGATATTCAGAGCGCACTCAGGCAACAGGAAAGATGAAAAGTAAACATTTTGTCATTTTTACAAAGTTAGTAATTTAAAGGCACATAAATTAAAATTAAGTTTATATACATCAGGATAAAAGTATAATGGAAGCAAGAGCAATTAAAAGATATATACAGAGTTCACCAAGAAAAATGAGACTGGTTGTCGATTTGATAAGAGGCAAAGCAGTCAGCGAAGCGCTGAATATACTTCATTTTTCTCCTAAGCATGGCTCAAAGGTTGTAGAAATGACTTTAAGGTCAGCAGTTTCTAATCTTTCAAATAAGCTTGAGTCTGGCAGAGTTGATGAAAAAGAACTGATCGTAAAAACTGTTTATGTTAACGGCGGTCCTGTATTAAAAAGAATGCTTCCGGCACCTCAGGGAAGGGCTTACAGGGTTCGCAAGCGTTCAAATCACCTTACTATAATAGTTGCAGAAAAAGAAAAAAATTAAAATTAAACCAAAATTATTTATATAATTAAAGGGAGATTTATTTGGGACAAAAGACACATCCGGTAGGTTTCAGGGTTGGCGTCATAAATGGCTGGGATTCAAGCTGGTATGACGACAAAAGCTTTGCAGCAAAGCTGATGGAAGATAATATGATACGCGGCTATATCCGCAAAAGGTTTGATAATGCCGGAATATCAAAGATTGAGGTTGAAAGAACTCCCAAAAAGATAACTCTTACCATTCATACTTCACGTCCGGGTTATGTGATAGGAAAAAGCGGCAAGGAAATCACACATCTTGAAGGCGAATTGAAAAAAGTTACAAATAAAGATATTAAGGTACTTGTTACCGAAATTAAAAAACCTGAGCTTGATGCATATCTTGTTGCCGAGACTATTGCGCACCAGATATCCAACAGGGTATCATACCGCAGGGCAATAAAAACCGCTATGGCTTCAAGCATGAGAATGGGTGCTGAAGGGATTAAGGTTTATGTTGGCGGAAGACTGAACGGCGCTGAAATTGCAAGGGCTGAACAGTTCAAAGAAGGAAGGATTCCGCTTCAGACTTTAAGGGCAAATATTGATTATGCAAGTCTTGCAGCTCATACAATTTACGGCAAGATTGGCGTAAAAGTTTGGATCTGTGTAGGCGATAAGCTTATCAGGAAATAAATTAATTAAGTATATTTTAGAATTTTTCTGTTTAGGAGAGTGTTTTTATGGCTTTGATGCCAAAAAGAGTTAAGTTCAGAAAAGCGCACAGAGGCAGAAGAGCCGGGAAGGCAACGCGCGGATTTACAGTATCGTTCGGTAATTTCGGTCTTAAGGCTATGGAACCTGCCTGGATAACGCAGAGACAGATAGAAGCTGCCAGGGTTGCAATCACTAGGCAGATGAAACGTGACGGTAAAGTTTGGATAAGGATATTTCCCGATAAACCGTTCACTAAAAAACCGCTTGAAACAAGGATGGGTAAAGGAAAAGGCGCACCGGAATACTGGGTTGCTGTTGTTAAACCGGGAACAATAATGTTTGAAGTTGGCGGAGTTACTAAAGCAGTGGCAGAAGAAGCTATCAGGCTTGCAGCGCATAAGCTGCCTATTAAAACAAAATTTGTTGTAAGGCACGACTATTCTGAATAAACAGAATTAAACAGGTTTAAAGAAAATTAATAATGAAATACTACGAAATAAAAACACTAACTACAGATGATCTGAAAAACAGGCTTAAGGAAGAAAGCGAAGGCCTTGAAAATTTACGGTTTCAGAAATCTATTGGTCAGCTTGAGAACTTTAAAGGCATACAAAACACTAAAAAACTAATTGCCAGGATTCACACAGTTCTTAAAGAAAGAGAATTATCAGATAAAAAGGATAAATAATTAACTAATGAGCGAAAATTTAGAACAAGTTAATAATTCACCGGATACTTCTTCGGCAGTTACAGTAAATAATATTGTTAACGGCGATGCTGTAAAAAGAGGAAGAAGGAAGACGCGTATTGGCAAAGTTGTAAGCAATAAGATGGATAAAAGCATTATTGTTGCCATTGAAAGAAGGATCATTCATCCTATCTACAAGAAATATTTCAAGAAGACAACAAAGTTTATGGCTCATGACCAGAATAACGTTGCTAATATAGGTGATATAGTCAAGATCATGGAAACCAGGCCTTTAAGTGCCAGGAAAAGATGGAGACTTGTTGAAGTAATTGAAAAAGTAAAATAATTATATAGGATTATAAAATGGTTCAGGAAGAAACAAATCTGGTAGTTGCTGATAATTCAGGTGCCAAAAAGGTAAGATGCATCAGGGTTTTAGGCGGTTCAGACAGAAGATATGCCGGCGTTGGAGACCTGATAGTAGTATCTGTAAAATCTGCTATCCCCGGAGGTAATGTAAAAAAGGGAGAAGTATCCAAAGCTGTTATAGTACGTACTAAAAAAGAAACCAGAAGGAAAGACGGTTCGTATATCAGGTTCGATGAAAATGCTGCAGTTCTGGTAAATGCAGAAAATGAGCCCCGTGGTACACGTATTTTCGGACCGGTAGCAAGAGAGCTCAGGGAAAAACAGTTTATGAAGATCATTTCATTAGCACCGGAGGTATTATAATAAATGTCAAAATTAAAAAAGAACGATAAGGTAAAGGTTATATCCGGAAACAATAAAGGCAAGGAAGGGAAGATCCTAAAGATCTACCGTACTAAAAACAGGGTGATTGTTGAAGGTGTTAATATTATAAAACGTCATACCAGGCCAAACCAGAAGAATCCGCAGGGCGGAATTACACAAAAAGAAGCGCCGATAAATTTATCAAATGTGATGCTGATAGATCCAAAAGCAGGAGAGCCTACAAGACTTGGTATGCAGGTATTGGATGAAGGTGAAGGCAAAAAGAAAAGAATGAGATACGGTAAAAAAAGCGGCGAAATTATTGTAAGTTAAAAAAGTATAATTTATTCATACAGATGGCTAACGAGAAAAAAGAAAAGAAAGCTCCCAAAACTGAAAAAACAGAAGAGCTGAAAGGTAAAAAATCAACTAAAAAATCAGAACCAAAGGAAGATTTTGTTGAAGAAAAAGTTCCTGTCAGGCTTCGCGATTATTACAAGAGCGATATTGTTAAAGGTTTATCAGGAAAATTCGGGTATAAAAATCCGTTCCAGGTGCCAAAACTTCAAAAGATATCAATTAATGTCGGAGTTGGCGCAGCAACACAGGATCCTAAAATTGTTGAAGTGATAGTAAAAGAGCTTGAAAATATTGCCGGACAAAAACCAGTTGTTACAAAAGCCAAGAAATCTGTTTCTAACTTTAAGCTTAGAGAAGGAATGAAGATAGGCGCTAAAGTTACATTAAGGAAAGCAAGAATGTACGAGTTTCTTGATAAGCTGATAAATATTGCTATCCCCAGAATAAGAGATTTTCGCGGTGTACCGGATAAATCATTTGACGGTAACGGAAATTATACTCTTGGAGTAAAAGAGCATGTAATTTTCCCTGAAATTAACATTGATGCAGTTCAGAAGCATTTTGGAATGGATATCACATTTGTTACATCAGCAAATTCTGATGATGAAGCAAGAGAGCTATTAAGGGCTTTTGGTATGCCGTTCGTAAAACGTGAAGCATCAGTAAATTAAAAATCATTTTACAGGAGTAAATATTGGCAAAAACATCACAGGTAGCCAGAGAAAACAAAAGAAAAAAATTAGCTGAAAAATACGCTGAAAAAAGAAAAGCTTTAAAAGCAGCCGGCGATTACGAAGGATTAATGGAACTTCCAAGGAACAGTAATCCAATCAGGCTGCATAACAGGTGCGCTGTTACAGGCAGGGCCAGAGGATTTTACAGGAAATTCGGTATATCCAGGCTTACTTTCAGAAAGATGGCTCTTGAAGGCATGATCCCCGGCGTAAAAAAAGCAAGCTGGTAATCAATACAGTTATAGATTTCCGTAAACAGCGGAAATAATTTATAATAATATCAAAAAAAAGTAAAATTAAAGTATATACATGTACACCGATCCAATATCAGATTATTTGACAAGAATCAGAAACGCTCAAAAAGCCAAGAAAAAAACAGTAGAGATCCCGGCTTCAAAAATGAAGCTGAGAATTACCGAAATACTTAACAAAAACGGCTTTATTGGTGATTTTAATGTTACTGAAACAAAGAACAAACAGGGTAGTATTGTAATTAAACTTAAATATAATAATAATACTGATGGTGTGATTCTGGGTTTGGAAAGAGTTAGCCGTCCCGGTATACGTAAATATGTTGAAAGCAATTCTATTCCGAGAGTTCTTAATGGACTCGGGATAAATATTATATCTACCTCAAAAGGATTGATGACAGATAAGGAAGCAAGGAAACATGGTGTTGGCGGAGAAGTTGTTTGCAGCATTTGGTAATTTATAAAAAGTTTAAAGATAATAATCAGAAATAAATGTCCAGAATAGGAAAAAAGCCTGTTAAAATTTTAAAAGGCGTAAAAGTAGAAAAATCAGGGGATAATATTAATGTTAATGGTCCCAAAGGATCGTTAAGTCTTTATGTAAACCCGGTTATTAAATCGGAAATTAAAGGTGAAGAAATTGAATTTACCCGCGGGTCTGACCTGAAAAGAGAAAAAGCGCTTCACGGATTATATGCTGTGCTTGTAAAGAATATGATAAATGGTGTTTCTGAAGGATTTGCAAAGAAGCTTGAGCTTGTTGGAATTGGTTACCGCGCAGAAATTAAACAGGGATTGCTGTATCTCAGTCTTGGTTTTTCACATCCTGTGATATTTACGCCGCCAGAAGGCATTAAAATAGACGTATTAACAGATACTTCCATTCAGATTTCCGGAATTGATAAACAGCTTGTTGGCCTTGTTGCCGCAAAAATCAGGTCATTAAAGAAACCTGAACCGTATAAAGGCAAAGGTATAAAATATGAAGGTGAATTCATAAGAAGAAAAGCAGGAAAAGCCGCAGCTAAATAATTTTTCAAATTAATATTTAAGCAAGTAAATAATTTTTAAAGATAATGCCGACTAAAACCAGATTAGAACCTCGTCAGAAAATAAAATTAAGGATAAGAAAAAGAATAATCGGAACTCCTGATGTTCCAAGGTTTGTTATTTTCAGGAGCTTGAATAATATTTATGCCCAGTTAATTGATGATATTAACGGTAAAACACTGTGTTCAGTATCTTCAATAGCAAAAGATGTTAAAAGTGAAGCCGGTAAGATCTCCAAAACAGAGAAAAGTAAAGTAATCGGCAAAAAAATTGCTGAAAAAGCATCAGAAAAAAATATCATCAAAGTAGTATTTGACAGAAACGGCTACCTTTATCACGGCAGAGTAAAGGCTATTGCTGATGCAGCTCGTGAAGCAGGGTTAAAGTTCTGATATCTGTTCTGTTAAACGGCCCTGTCTTAAAATGAATTAAATAAATAAATTCTCGGGTCGTCTAATGGCAGGACAGCGGCCTTTGGAGCCGTTAGTGGAGGTTCGAATCCTCCCCTGAGAACTGAAATCTTTAAAAATATTCGATATTGTGGATTTTTATATTTTTTTATATATATTTGTAATTAGAATCGGTTAGGAAATTTTTAATTTAATGGCAAAAAAAGTAAAAGCAGGCGAATTACAGTTAAAAGATAAACTTGTGTATATTGGCAGGGTTGCAAAAGTTGTAAAAGGCGGAAGAAGATTCAGTTTTACATCAGTTATTGTTGTAGGTGATGGTAACGGGCATGTTGGTATAGGCTTGGGTAAAGCAAATGAAGTTTCAGCAGCAATTGCCAAAGGGTCAGAAGATGCCAGGAAAAACCTTGTTTATGTGCCTTTAAGGAAAGGTACACTTCCTCACGAAGTTATTGGCAAATACGGAGCTGGTAAAGTTATGTTAAAACCGGCTACTCCGGGTACCGGATTAATAGCAGGTGGCGGTGTGAGGGCAGTACTTGAAGCTGCCGGAGTGCAGGACGTATTAACCAAATCTTTAGGTTCTTCAAATCCGCATAATGCTGTTAAAGCTACAATGAATGCTTTAAGGAATATTTTCGATGCAAAAGCTATGGCTTCAAGAAGAGGTGTTGATATTCAAACAGTTATAATGAATTAACAGGGGAATAGTTGAAAATGGCAAAGATAAAAGTAAAGCAGATTGCAAGCACAATTGACAGACCCAAAAACCAGAAATTGGTTATTAAAGCGCTGGGGCTGGGAAAAATATCAAAAGTAAGAGAACATAATGATACTCCCCAGATAAGAGGGATGATCAATAAAGTTAAACATTTAGTTAAAGTAACAGAATAAAATTTTACATTCAGGATCAAACTAGTCATGAAAGACGTCATCGTGGCTAATTAAGAGATTGAATGAAATAAACAACATTAAAAAACATTATAGGAGGAAAAAAAGTAATGTTAAAACATTTTCTAGCAGTTATGTTACTGTTTGTGTTGGGTGTGAGCACATTTTCACAGTCCATCCCGAGCGGAACTGGTAGATACACAGCTTTAGGCAGTTCACCATTCATTTTGGATGCTCATGTTGATATGCTGAACAACCCGGCTTGGAACAATATGTACAGAGATTATGCATTTGCAGATCTTACACCCGAAACAGGTGCTGGATTTGATGGACACGCTGGTGTAACATTTGGCGTTGGCAAAAAATGGAATCTCGGTTTCATCGTTAACAGAAGAAGCGATATGTGGGAAAACTTCAGAGATACTTCAAACAATCTTTTCCCCGGTAACAGTTCACCAATCGTTCCTTTTATGGGACTTATCGGTACATCTGTTAACAAAAACTTCCATATCGGCTTAGCACCATATGTTGCTATGTGGAGCAGAAAAGGTACCTCATCAGATACTACAGCTACTAACACTGATGCCAGCTCAAACTCTATGGGTGCAAATTTAGGTTTCATCTATATGATCAAAAAAGGTTGGGTTGAAGGTAACTTTACTTTCAGAATGAACAAATACAAAAGCGAATCAACAACCGGCAGTGTTACATCAACACTTGAAAACGATGGCGGAATTCAGTTTGGCGCTAATTTCAGAGGATGGATTTATCCTTCAAAAGGCAGCAAAGTTGCATTGGTTCCAGTTTTAGGTTTCAATACAATGAGCTTCCAGCCAAAAAGCACATCAGGTTCAACAACTGTTACCGGCTTAAACTACAGCTGGATGAGCATTAACGGCGGTGTTGGTTTAAACTGGCCAATAATGGATGATATCCAGATCGCTGGTGGTGTTACAGCTTTTTATAACACTGCAAAAGCTGATTCAGGAAATGTTGAAATAAAGAGCACAGATTTAATAGCTCCTGTATTCCACATGGCTGTTGAAACAAGGATTGCTGACTGGTTAACCGGAAGACTCGGATTCCAGAAAGGTATAAATTCTGAAAAGAATGAATTCACAGCAGGTTCATTAACTGGTGAAGTATCTGAATTATTAGCTCATAACTCATCATCAATCAGTCTTGGTGCAGGTTTCCACTTCGGAAGATTTAGCATTGATGCTACAGTTTCTGAAAGATGGTTCAGACATGGCTTTAACTTCTTAAGCGGCGGAGACAACGAAGATATGTTCGGTGTTATTTCAGCATCATACAACTTCGCTAAGTAAGCAAATATTTTTATATTAACTTAGACCCCTCGTAGAAATACGAGGGGTCTTTATTGTAAGACTTCAGGAAAAGATAATGGACGTTTTAAGCAATTTAAAATACGCAGAAGGTTCAAAGAAAAAGAGAAAAAGGATTGGTAGAGGAGTCGGTTCAGGACACGGCAAAACTTCTACAAGGGGTATGAACGGAGCAGGCTCTCGTTCCGGAAATAAATGGCCTGCATTCTTTGAAGGCGGTCAGATGCCGCTTCAGAGAAGGCTCCCTAAGTTCGGATTTACAAATCCGGGAAGAGTTGAATTTCAAGTTTTAAATCTTGGTAAACTTCAGGGCTTTTTTGATAAAGGAAAACTGAATGAACAGAATTTAAATCCTGAAATACTATATAAATTAGGAATTATTTCCAACGGCAAATTACCGTTAAAGATCCTTGGTGAAGGTGAATTTAAACAAAAACTAGAAATAAGCGCTCATAAGTTCAGTAAAACTGCGCTCGAAAAAATTGAAAAAAGCGGGGGCAAGGCAATTACTTTATGAGCGGTTTTGTAGATAGTTTCAGAAATATATTCAAGATTCAGGAGTTAAGACAAAGGATAATATTTACCGTATTACTCCTTATTGTCGTTAGAATAGGTGCACATATTACTCTGCCGGGTATTGATGCCGGTTTACTGGCAGAAGCAACTAAAAACCAGGCAGATAATACTTTGTTTGGATTGTATGATCTTTTTGTAGGCGGTGCATTTTCCAATGCTGCAATTTTTGCTCTGGGAATTATGCCTTATATCAGTTCATCAATTATTATTCAGCTTCTCGGAGCGGTAGTGCCTTACTTCCAGAAACTTCAGAAAGAAGGAGAAGCGGGAAGAAAAAAAATTACACAGATTACCAGGTACGGTACAGTTCCGGTTGCTTTGATGCAGGCATGGGGTGTAAGTGTTCAGCTGAAAAGCAGAAATGTAGCCGGTGTAAGTATTATTTCTCCTGATATATCACCTGTTCTTTTTACAATATCGTGCATCATATTAATGACTGCCGGCACAATTTTTATGATGTGGCTTGGTGAACAGATAACTGAAAGAGGAATAGGCAACGGTATTTCATTAATAATTTTTGTCGGTATTATCGACAGGCTTCCATATGCATTTCTTGATGAATACCAGGTAGTAGCTTCAGGTGCAAGAAGTATAATTGTAGAATTAATTATTATTGCAGGTCTTGTATTTATAATAGCCGGTGTTGTTATGGTCACCCAGGCAATGCGAAGGATTCCGGTGCAATATGCTAAAAGGGTAGTAGGAAGAAAAATTTATGGCGGCGTAACGCAATATATTCCGCTCAGAGTTAACCAGGCAGGTGTAATGCCTATAATTTTTGCGCAGTCAATAATGTTCGTCCCGAATACAATCTTGACATTTTTCCCTGACAGCCAGTTTATGCAGGATATTGCAAAATATTTTGACCATACAAGCCTGGTATATGCGTTTATGTACGGAACTCTGATTGTGTTCTTTACATATTTTTATACAGCAATTGCTTTTAATCCTAAAGATGTTTCTGATAATATGAAAAAACAGGGTGGTTTTGTTCCGGGTGTAAGACCGGGAAAAGCTACATCTGATTTTATTGATAATATTTTAACAAAAATAACCCTGCCGGGTTCAATATTTTTAGCAATTATTGCAATATTGCCCGCATTCATTGCTCAGGCAGGTGTTACGCAGGGTCTTGCCCAGTTTTTTGGCGGAACAAGTCTGCTTATAGTGGTAGGTGTCGCTTTGGATACACTCCAGCAAATTGAATCTCATTTGGTAATGAGACATTACGATGGATTTATGAAAAGCGGCAAAATTAAAGGCAGAAGAGGATAGGGCTCTGGGGTTGATTAAAACCGCTGATGAAATCAAAGCCATCAGGGAAAGCTGTTCGATTGTTGCAGGTGTTCTTTCATATATAGAAAAATTCCTTAAACCTGGGATAACGACATTGGAAGTTGATAATTTGGTAGAGGAATATATCATTTCTAAAGGTGCTTACCCGGCTTTTAAAGGTTACAAAGTTCACAAAAATACATTTCCGGCCAGTTCCTGTATATCTGTTAATGAAGAGGTTGTTCATGGTATTCCAGGCAGCAGAAAACTGCTTGAAGGTGATATTGTAAGTATTGATGTTGGTGTTAAAAAAAATAATTTTATGGGGATGGGGCTAAAACATTTGCAATAGGAGAAGTTTCTCCAGCCAAAAAAAAACTGTTAAAGATTACTGAAGAAAGCCTTTATCTTGGATTGCAGAATGCATCTGACGGAAATTATATTAATGATGTAGCCCTTGCCATTCAGGAACACGTTGAATCAGCAGGTTTTTCTATTGTCAGGGATCTTGTTGGACACGGAATCGGCAGCGAGCTTCATGAAGACCCGCCGATACCTAATTATTATCACAGCGGATACAGTGCAAAGTTTAAGGAAGGAATGACAGTTGCTATAGAACCTATGGTTAATTACGGAACTTATAAAGTGAAAGTGTTAAAGGATAAATGGACTTATGTAACTGCAGACGGAAAACCAAGTGCGCATTTTGAACATTCAGTTTTAATTACAAAAGGGCAGCCCGAAATTTTAACTTCAGTTAATTAAAAAATGTCTAAGCAGGGAACAATAAAAGTTGATGGAATTATTACCGACACACTGCCTAATGCTGCTTTTAAGGTAAAGCTGGAAAACGGGCATGAAATAATAGCTCATATTTCAGGCAAAATGAGAATGAATTTTATTAAAATTCTCGAAGGGGACAAAGTTTCAGTTGAGCTTTCTCCGTATGACCTGACCAGGGGCAGAATAACATACAGGTATAAATAATTTAAATAGTTACATAAAGTATAATAGATATCAAAAAGAGGTTACCAAAATGAAAGTAAGAAGCTCGGTTAAGAAAATGTGTGAACATTGCAAGATTATAAAAAGAAAAGGTGTTATCAGGGTTATTTGCAAAAATCCAAAACATAAACAAAGACAGGGATAATTTAATTTTACCAGGAGTAATATCAATTGGCTAGAATAGCAGGAATAGATCTTCCAAAAAATAAAAGAGTAGTAATAGGCTTAACTTCTATTTTCGGAATAGGCAGGACTACTTCAGAAAGTATTCTCAACAGAACAGGTATAAGCCACGATAAAAAAGTTGCTGACCTGACTGATGATGAAGTGAACCAGATCCGTAATATAATTACATCAGAAATAAAAGTTGAAGGTGCATTAAAATCTGAAGTACAGGCAAATATTAAGCGTCTTATGGATATCGGGTCTAACAGGGGCAAAAGGCACAGAAGAGGTCTGCCAGTTAGGGGTCAGAGAACAAAAACAAATGCCAGGACCAGAAAAGGCAAGAGAAAAACAGTTGCAGGCAAAAAGAAAGCTGCAGCCAAGAAGTAATTTTCAGCCTAATTCAAATAAGAGAAAAAGTTAAATAATTTATAATGACACAACAGGTAAAGAAAACCAAGAAAAAAACCGTTGAATCAACCGGTGTGGCGCATATTAAAGCTACTTTTAACAATGTTATTGTAACTTTAACAGATGTTCAGGGTAACACAATTTCGTGGGCATCTTCAGGAAAAATGGGATTCAAAGGTTCAAAAAAGAATACACCATTTGCAGCTCAGGTGGCAGCAGAAAGCGCAGCTAAAACTGCTCTTGATTCAGGCTTAAGGAAAGTAGATGTATTCATTAAAGGACCGGGCTCTGGACGCGAAGCGGCAATAAGATCATTACAAACAGCAGGGCTTGAAATTTTAAGTATTAAAGATATCACCCCTATTCCGCATAACGGCTGCAGACCGCCTAAAAGAAGAAGAGTATAATAGATAAAATTAATTAATTATAAATGGCAAGATACACAGGACCAAGCTGCAAACTTTGCAGGAGAGAAAAAAACAAATTATTCTTAAAAGGGACAAAGTGCTTTACAGAAAAATGTCCACTTGAAAGAAAAAACTATGCGCCGGGTCAGCATGGCTTATCCAGAAGGTCAAAAGTCTCTGATTATTCAGTGCAGTTAAGGGAAAAGCAGAAAGTTAAAAGAACATACGGAGTACTTGAAACACAGTTCAGAAATTATTTTGAGCTTGCTTCGAAACAAAAAGGAAGAACCGGTGAAAATCTGGTAAAACTTCTGGAAAGAAGACTGGATAATATTGTTTACCGCTCCGGTCTGGCTCCTTCCAGGAAAGCTGCAAGACAGTTAATACTTCATAAACATTTTAAAATTAACGGGAATTTAGTTAATATACCGTCATTTCTGCTTAAAGCCGGAGATTCTATTCAGGTTAAAGATAACAGTAAACAGGTAAAGGTATTCCATGAATCAATGAAACGCGTTAAAGATGATATGCTTCCTGGCTGGATATCAGTGGATAAATCTGCCTTAAAAGGAACTCTGCTGGCTATTCCGGAAAGAATTGATATACCGTTTAACGCCAACGAACAATTAATAGTTGAATTATATTCAAAATAGAAATAAAAATGACAAATCAATATATTCAATATCCCGAAAAATTAGAATTAGAAAAAGAAACCAATACCAGATATTTCGGCAGGTTTACCATACAACCGCTGGATAAAGGTTATGGAATTACACTGGGTAACGCTTTGAGGAGAGTTCTTATCTCTTCGCTTCCCGGAACTGCCATAACAGGTATTAAGGTAAATAATGTACCTCATGAATTCACAACAATTAAGGATGTTGTTGAAGATGTTTCTGAAATAATTCTTAATCTAAAGGAAGTAAGATTTAAACAGAATATCAAAGGTGCAAATAAAGTAGAATTAAGGCTTAAAGGTCCGCTTGATTTTATTGCACGCCATATACAGGAGGCTACTGAAGACTTTGAGATTTTAAATCCTAATCATCACATTGCAACATTAAATAAGAATGCTGATGTGAGTATCACGTTAAAGATAGGTTCAGGTATCGGGTACGTACCTTCAGAAGAGAATAAAGACCCTGAACAGGATCTGCTTATGCTGCCGATAGATTCAATTTTTACACCTATCAAAAATGTTAAGTACGAAGTTCTAAATACCAGGGTTGGACAGAAAACTGATTATGAAAAGCTGGTCCTTGAAATTACAACAGACGGAACAATTGCACCGGTAGATGCATTAACACAGTCAGCAGCTATTCTGAATGAACATGTAGCAATGTTTGAAAACTTCGGTAAAGTGACTGAAGAAAAGAAGGCGCCTGTTAAGGACGAAGAAACAGAATTTGCAAGGATCCGTAAAATGCTGCTGACAAATGTTGACGAGCTGAAGCTTTCTGTGCGAGCACAGAACTGTCTGCGCTCTGCTAATATTAAAACGCTGGGTGATCTTGTAAGACACCAGGAAGTTGAAATGCTGCAGTTCAGGAATTTCGGAAGAAAATCACTTGCAGAGCTTGGTGAAATTCTCCAGGAAAACGGACTTTCCTTTGGCATGGATGTAGATAAATATATTAAAGAAGAAAATTAAAATTTAAGCCGGAACCAGACTGATATGATACACAGAAGAAAAGGCAGAAAATTAAAAAGAACAGCTTCTCATAAAAAAGCTTTGCTTTCAAATCTTTCTGTTTCATTAATCAAACATAAAAAGATAAAAACAACTCTGGCTAAAGCCAAAGAGTTAAGAACTTATATAGAACCAATAATAACTAAATCCAAAAAAGCGCTGAATTCAGACAGGGCTGAGTATGGTGTGCATTTAAGAAGAGAAGTAAACAGTTTTCTTCAGGATAGAGGCGCTGTTAAAACATTGTTCGAAGAAATTGCTCCGAAAGTTAACAGCAGGAACGGCGGCTATACCCGCGTTTTAAAAATGGGCAGAAGAATTGGCGATGGAGCAGAACTTGCCTTAATTGAGCTGGTTGATTACAACATGGAACAGGCTCCTGAGAAAACCGAAACATCAGAAAAAGAGACAACAGAAACATCCAAAGGCAAAGCAAAAACAGCAAAAACAAAAAAAGTCGGCAGTAAAAAAGGATACAAAAAAAGCTGCTGAAACTAAAAAAACCGCAAAAGGCAAAAAGAAAAAAGAAGCGGCTGAATAATTTTAATATTTATGCCAATCTTTCAGATTAATGAAAATATCAACAGCTGAGTTCGTAAATAGCGTTTCAGATCTGAGCCAGTTACCAACAGCCCATTTGCCGGAAATTGTCTTTATAGGGCGATCTAATGTAGGTAAATCATCCCTTATTAACAAGATCTGCAATAAATCAAAACTTGCTAAAACAAGTTCAGTTCCGGGCAGAACCAGGATGCTGAATTATTATCTTATCAATGAAGAATTTTATTTCGTAGACCTGCCGGGTTACGGTTATGCTAAAGTACCCGAACAGATTAAAACCGGGTGGAGAAAGCTTGTTGAAGAATACATCAGCACACGCAAGAATATAAAGCTTGTTTTTGAGTTGATGGATTCAAGGCATGACCCCACCTACCTTGACCAGTTAATGGTCAACTGGCTTGAATATTACGAAATAAACTATGCAATCGTACTAACCAAAGCCGATAAGATCTCTTCCAATAAAATGGAAAGACAGATCTACAGGACCAGCAAAATTGTCAGCAATGACGAGCTTTGCAAGGATTATATACCTTTTTCTGCAATATCGGGTGAAGGAAAAGATACGGTAGTAAAGTTAATAACAGAAAGCCTGAAATAATAAATTAAACCGGAGATATCTTTGCTGAAAAAAAAGATATTCACCCCGGGACCCACCCAGGTCCATCCCGATGTATTAAATGCTTCTATATCATCTTCAACATACCACAGAAGCGCTGAATTCAAATCGTTTTATTCTTCTTTGCTGGAAAAGCTGAGAAGAATATTCCTGACCAAATATCATATAAATATTTTAACAACTTCCGGTACCGGCGGAATGGAAGCCGCCGCAGTAAATTTCTGCGCACCGGGTGATAACGTCCTGTTTATCAACCAGGGAAGGTTTGGCGCAAGATGGGGCGCTATTTGCCGTGCCCATGGAATAAATGCAGCTGAGCTGCAGATAGAATACGGCAGATCTGCTTCAACTGATGACCTTAAAAATGTTAACCTTGAAAATATTGCAGCTGTTCTGTTTACCCATACCGAAACTTCAACGGCAACACTTACAGATCTTAAAAAACTGGCAGCATATGTAAAACAGCATTCAGATGCACTGGTGATTGTCGATGCTATTACATCTATTGGAGCAGTTGAATTCAGAATGGATGATTGGAAGATAGATGCTGCAATATCCGCTTCCCAAAAAGGGTTAATGACACAGCCCGGGATTGCTGTAATAGCTTACAATGATACTGCCAGGAATAAAGCTGAAAATAATAATATGAACAGGTTCTTTTTTGATCTAAGAAAAGAATTTGTTTCAATGACTGAAAGCGGACTTCCGGTATGGACCCCCGCTGTAGGGTTATTTTACGGAATTGATAAGGCTTGTGATATTATTTTAACTGAAGGAATTGAAAATAGATGGAATAAAACCGCTAAAATGGCAGAATATTTCAGGAAATTTGTTACTAAAAACGGCCTGGGATTATTTTCATTATCACCAAGCGATTCATTAACTGCCGTCACTTTCCCGGACAGGATAAAATCAAGTGATATTATCAAAGCAATGCGTGAAAATTACGGCATACAGATAGCTAACGGACAGGCCGAGCTTAAAGATAAAATTGCAAGAGTCTCCCATATGGGAGATCTGGAAATTGAAGATATCCGGGAATTTTCTGACCTTTTCCTGAAAGAAGTAAATAAGCTTAAGGTCTATCAATATTGAATAAACCTGTAAATATTTTTATTGCAGATGATGTTCACCGTGCAGGAATAATTTACCTGAATAAATATTTTAATGTCTTTGATCTGAAAGACCTTAATAACAATAAGCTCTTAAAACAAATAAATTTAATTTCCGCTGATAACCTTTTAATTCCTTCAGCCCTTGTAATACGCTCTACCAGGAAAATAGACAAAAATTTCCTTTCAGAAGTCAAAAAAAAATCTAATTTAAAGCTAATATGTACTGTATCAACAGGGTATGATAACATTGATATTTTAAATTCTGCCAAGTTTGGGATAGACATAATGAATGTAGCAGGAGCAAACTGCATTGCAGCTGCTGAATTTACCATCGGGATGATACTTGCTTCGGTAAAAGAAATAATCAAAGCAGACCATATCGTTAAGAAAGGCGAATTTGATGCATCAGGTTTCAGAAATACAGAATTAGCCGGCAAGACGATTGGAATTATAGGTGTAGGCAGAATAGGCTCCAGGGTTGCTGAAATTTCTAAAGCTTTCGGGATGAAAATAGCCGGCAATGATATTAACCCTGCCGTAAAGAAAAAATACAGGTATATTAATTTCTGCAGCATTAAAAAGCTGCTGGAAAATTCTGATATTGTTACAGTTCACACACCACTGGACAGCTCAACAAGATATCTCCTGAACAAAAGTAATTTAAAATATATTAAAAATAACTCTGTTCTGATAAACTGTGCGCGGGGCGGTATTGTTGAGGAATCTGCACTTATAAATGAGGTGAAAAAAGGTAGAATTCGTTATGCTGCAATTGATGTTTTTGAAAATGAACCCCGGGTAAACAAAAAATTATTAAAGCTGAAAAATATCATACTTACACCTCATTTGGCTGGCAAAACCCTGGAAAGCAAAGAAGCAATGGCTGTAAAAGCGGCAAAAAAAATTGCGGAATATTTTTTATTCCCCGGAAAAAGGAGTAAATTAATTAATTGAATAAATTCAGAAAATTCCGTAAATTTGTTAAATTAAGCAATTTTTGGGAGGTTTAATGAAGTTCTCTGTAAAAAGCAATGAGCTTATCAGTGCTATAAGTAAAGTTATTACAGTCACACCAACACGCTCCACATTACCTATTTTAAGCAATTTATATTTTAATCTGGAAGGAAAAGAACTTACAATTCTCGGTTCTGACCTTGAAGTATATATTGAAATTAAAATTAATGTAGAGGGAAAAAGTGACGGACAGGTGGCTTTGCCTGCCAAAAAGCTGGAAACACTTCTGCAGAACCTGCAGGGTAAAGAGCTGAATTTTGACCTGCAGAATGGCTTTAAGACCATTATTAAGACCAAGGGCGGCAAATGGACGCTTACCGGTGAAGACCCCAATGATTTTCCAATGCCTGCTGAAGTTGAAGACTCCAAGGAGATCGATATTTCCGGCGCATTGATTACAAGATACCTTCCAAAAGCAATTCACGCTGCCAGCTCAGATGAGCTTCGCAGAAGCATGAACGGGGTATACTTTGAAATTAAAAAAGGGGAATTCAAGGTTGTTTCAACTGACGGCCACAGGCTTGTAAAAATAGTGAACAATAATTTTGAATACGATGGTGATAAAACAAACATGCTTGTTCCTATTAAAACATGCCAGCTAATGACAAGGTTGTTCAAGTCAAAAGGTACCGCTGAAGGCGAATCCGAAGGCGAAGAGATCAGCGAATCCCAGAAAGTACTTATATTTTTCAGCAATGAATTCCTGAAATGCTCATTCAGCAATATTACAATTTATTCAAGACTAATAGATGATACATTCCCCAATTATGAATCGGTAATCCCTTCTGATAATGAAAAGATCATGAAAGTAGCTAAAAATGACCTGATAGGCGCTGTAAAAAGAAGCATAATACTTTCTGACCAGGTAACAAACAAAACATCGTTTACCATAACAGAAAGCGAGCTTAAAGTACGGGCTGCAAATAATGAATACGGCACTGATGCAGATGAATCAATGGAATGCAGCTTTACCGAAAGTGATGAATTTGAAATTGCATTCAACGGTAAATACCTGCTTGAAGCAATCCAGCATTTTGAAGCTGATGAACTTCTTTTCGATTTCAGTACACCGCTTAAAGCATCAATTATCAGGCCGTCTGAACAGAAAGAAAATGAAGACCTGATGATGCTTGTTATGCCGGTAAGGAATATCTGAGGTAACCAGCCTGCAATGATATTAGAAGAGCTATACCTGGCTGATTTTAAAAATTATAATAAATGTTCTTTCTCATTCAGCCCGAAGCTTAATTTTATATACGGCGAAAACGGTAACGGGAAAACAAATATACTCGAAGCTGTTTCAATGCTTTGTTATACAAAAAGTTTCCTGTTGAACGCGGAAGCTGACTGTGTTAAATACGGCGAAAATGCATTTGAAATCACGGGAAAGTTCAGGAATTCTGTGCATGGCAGCAATACAGTTAAGTTCATTTATCATAATAATGAAACTCAGAAGCAGATAATTTGCGATAACGATAAAGTTACACGTTCAAACGAATTTTTGGGCAGGTTTCCTCTAGTAGTTCTTTCTCCTTACGATCTTAAGCTTACAATGGGCCAGCAGCAGGAGCGCAGGCGGAATTTTGACCTGCTGATTTCGCAGGTAAGCAGGGTTTACCTGAATGATCTGAGAAAGTATTCCAAAATTATTAAGCAGAAAAATGCCCTGCTGAAAGAAAACTTAATTCAGAAAAGATACAGCTACAACGAATTAAAGGACCTGCTGACTGTGTGGAATTCAGAATTGCTGGAACTGGCTGTAAAAATTATGCTCCGCAGGCTGGATTTCATTGAAGAATTTAAAACTTACCTTGCTGCATCATTTGCGGGAATAGTAGGGGATAAATATTTACCTGTAATTAACTATGAAAGCGAAGCTTTAACCTCTGATACAGATGAGGTTAAAGATGTTGATCATATAAAAGAAAAGCTGAACATCCTGCTGGAAACAAAGCTTGATGCCGAAATAAAAAGAGGTATATCTCTTGCCGGACCGCACAGGGATAATTATATTTTCCTGATGAATAAAAGCGGCGAGATGTTTGAAATGAGAACTTTTGCATCACAGGGTGAACATAAAACTTTTGTAGTTGCTTTAAAGCTTTCAGAATTCAGCTACATCAGCGAATATTTAAAACACAGCAATACAGGAGCCCCGGTGCTTCTGCTGGATGATGTCTTCAGCGAGCTTGATAAGAACAGGATTAATAAAATTTCAGGGCTTATTACCGGTTTTAACCAGGTATTTATCACTACAACAGAAAAAGAACATCTGAACTCACTGAAGGATAATTTCAGCGATACAAGGATTTTTCATATAGTAAACGGCAGCTCACAGTCTGTAAATTGATATAACCGATGTCAATTAACTATAAGGAGCATAAAAAGAAACAATCAAGCCTAAACCAGGAAATAAACGGCTTAATTGCAGAATTAAAAGGCCAGAAAAAAAGCAGGTTCAGTTACTGGTATGATGCAGTTGGTGAAAAGATAGGTAAAATTGCTGTGCCATCATTCAAAAAACACGGGGTATTGTATGTAAATGTAGTTAACCCGGTCTCCAGGTTCGAGCTCACAAGAATGAAAGCTGAGATACTTGAAAAAGTGAATTTTAACCTCGAAGAAAGCAGGAAATTAAAAGATATTATTTTTAAATAATTTAAGAATAAAATAAAAAGTTTTATAAAACGAATGGCTGATAAAAAAAAGACAGAAAAGAAACAGGAAGTAAAAGGCGGATACGGAGCAGAAAGTATCCAGGTACTAAAAGGACTTGAACATGTAAGAAAAAAGACCTGCAATGTATATTGGCGACGTTTCCAGCCGCGGTCTTCACCATCTTGCATATGAAGTTGTGGACAACAGTATTGATGAAGCTCTTGCCGGGTATTGTGATAAAATATCGCTTACTATAAATAAAGACGGCTCTATTACCGTAGTAGATAACGGGCGCGGAATTCCGACCGGCATGCACCCAACCGAAAAAAAATCAGCGCTAGAAGTTGTAATGACAGTACTGAATGCGGGAGGTAAATTTGACAGGAATACCTATAAAGTATCCGGCGGTCTGCACGGAGTAGGTGTTTCTGTAGTTAATGCACTTTCAAAATGGCTTAAAGTTGAAGTCAGGCGAGAAGGGAAAATATTTTACCAGGAATATAAAGCTGGAGTGCCAACTGCCCCGGTAAAGGAAATTGGTAAAGTTGATCCGAAAGTTACCGGAACAACTACAACTTTTATGCCTGATGATACAATTTTCAGCACTACAAACATAAAATTCGAAATCCTTGAAGACCGTTTAAGAGAACTGGCTTACCTTAATAAAGAAGTTACTATTATCATTAAGGATGAAAGGAACAAAAAAGAGAACCGTTTCCATTTTGAAGGCGGTATCAAGGAATTTGTAAAGTATATCGATTCATCCCGCAAATCCTTTATGAAGGAACCTATCTTTATCAAAGGTGAAAGGGATAATACACAGGTTGAAGTTGCTTTCCAGTATAATGAATCATATAACGATAACATATTTACATATGTAAACGATATTAATACCCATGAAGGCGGAACACATCTTGTTGGTTTTAAAACTGCATTAACAAGAACACTTAATAACTACGGAAGCAAAGCCAATATTATAAAGAGCGATAAAATACAGCTAACCGGTGATGATTTCCGTGAAGGATTGACATGCGTTATAAGTACAAAAGTACCGGAACCGCAGTTTGAAGGACAGACCAAGACCAAGCTTGGCAACAGCGAAGTAAAAAGTATTGTGGAAACAATTGTCGGCGAGCAGCTCCAGTCATACCTTGAAGAAAATCCTTCAGTAGCCAAGAAGATAATTGAAAAATGTTTACGGGCAGCTGAGGCACGGGAAGCAGCAAGGAAAGCCCGCGAGCTTATCAGGCGTAAAAATGCGCTGGAGTTTTCAGGTCTGCCAGGCAAGCTTGCTGACTGTTCAATAAGCGATCCGGAACACTGCGAAATTTACCTTGTTGAGGGTGATTCTGCGGGCGGTTCTGCAAAACAGGGAAGGGACCGAAGATTCCAGGCAATTTTACCTCTTAAAGGTAAAATACTGAATGTAGAAAAAGCCAGGATGAACAAAGTTCTTGAAAATGATGAAATTAAATCAATTATAACAGCTCTTGGGGCAGGGATTGGTAACTCTGATGAGTTTGATGAATCCAAACTGAGATATGGTAAAGTTATCCTTATGTGCGATGCCGACGTTGACGGTTCACATATCAGAACACTGCTGCTTACATTCTTTTACAGGCATATGAAGGAAATTATTGAAACAGGCAGGCTTTATATTGCCCAGCCACCGCTGTATAAGATAAAAATTAACCGTGAAGAGCATTATGCATATGATGAAAATGAAAAAGACCAGATATTAAAAAGATTCAAGATAAATACTAAATCAGCAAATAATGAACCCTCGGAAACTGAAGTTTCTGAAAGCGGGGAAATTGTTGTTAAAGGAAAAGGAGTATCTATCAGCCGGTTTAAAGGCCTTGGAGAAATGAATCCTGAGCAGCTTTGGTCAACTACTATGAATCCCGAAACAAGGACTATACTGCAGGTAACAATTGACAGCGCTGTTGCTGCGGATAAGGTGTTTGAAACTCTTATGGGTGAAGAAGTTGAACCGAGAAGGGAATTTATTGAAAAGAACGCAAAATATGTAAAGAATCTTGATATATAAATTAGTATTGATAAAAATACTGAAAAATAAAAATATCATATTATTACTGGCAGCATTTATTCTTGTAAATGCTGCTTTGTTTTCTCAAACAGGATTTAAGAAAAAAACTTATTTTTATACCGGGCTTGGTGTTGATTACGGCGTAACCGAAGAATTCAATGATTACCTTATTGCTTCGATTCCATACTCAACTACTGATACAATAAAGCAGTTCAACGCGGGAGTTAATTTTTTCGGAGGGGTGGAGCGTGACCTTACTCCGGTTATTTCAGCAGCTTTTGAGTATGCATATTATATCAGGAGCTTTGAATATGTTTACTCTCCGGCTGTGTTTGATTACACTATTTTAAACCACCAGCCAAACCTGCTTTTAAGGGTTAATTACAGGAAACCGAAATTTAATATGAAGTTCACTGCGGGTGCAGGGTATCATTTTCAGATATTCAGGGATAAAAGCAGCATTGCCAATACAGTTGATTACAGCTCTTCGGGAATGTCAATAAAAGCAGATATAACTTTTCTGCCTAAGTTCAGTGAAAGGGTAATGGCTTACCTGAATGCATATGGTTTCTATAATTTTTACGGAAAACTTAAGGACAGCAATTCCGGAACATTGATTGTTCCTAATTCATCAAAAGAAGTAAGTCTTAAAGGATTTGGTATTGGCGCAAGGCTTGGAATTTTATTTACTATAGATTAATGCAGGAAATTTTAAAAGCGATTTTACTTGGTGTTGTACAGGGATTAACTGAGTTTCTGCCAGTAAGCAGTACAGCTCATTTAAGGATTATTCCTTCGTTTTTCGGCTGGGGTGATATTGGGGCTTCATATACTGCTGTTATTCAGGTGGGTACTATGATTGCAATCATACTTTATTTCAGAAGTGACCTTATCAATATGACAAAAGCTATGTTTACCAGCTTAAAAACAAGGGATTTTGGGAGTAAGGATACCAGGCTTCTGATAATGATAATACTCGGAACAATTCCTATCGTAATTTTTGGGTTTCTGCTTAAAGACCTTATCAGGAATGAATTCAGGAATATGTATATTGTTTCTGCCAGCCTGATATTTTTTTCAATCGTACTTTATTTAGCTGACAGGTTTACCGGTAAACAACGGGAAATAAAAGATCTAAAAAATTTTGATGGTATTTTCATTGGCTTTTTCCAGGCACTGGCTCTAATACCGGGAGCATCGAGGTCTGGCTCTACAATTTCAGGGGCTTTTTTCAGGAATATGACAAGGGAAGATGCAGCCAGATTTTCATTTCTTCTCAGCATTCCGGCTATTTTACTCAGCGGAGTATATGAGCTTTACAGTCAAAGGGCAACGCTGCTTAGCGGTGAAAATGCAGTTTTAAGCCTGATTATTGCCACAGTTGTAAGCGGTGTTGTAGGGTACTGGTCAATCTGGTTCCTTTTGTCCTATATCAAAAAACATTCGATGCTGCTGTTTGTAGTTTACAGAATTATATTCGGAATCCTTATAATAATTTTACTTTCTGCCGGAATAATACATAATTAAAAATATACAAGAAAGGAAGTTAACAAAATGAAGCTAACTATTTTAAAATTAATGCTGTTACCCGCATTAACTTTAAGCTTTTTCGCATTTGTTTGCGGAGACAGCAAAAACGAAACAAACACCAACCAAAATCAAACGAACACACAAACACAGCAGCAAAATACTCAAACACAAAATACACAGAAGAAAACAGACAGTATGACAACTAAAACAGATTCAACAGACACAAAAGATAAAAAAGATTCAAAAGAATCCAATATTGTAGTTATGAAAACCAGTATGGGTGAAATAGAAATAGAGTTATTGGAAAAAGATGCTCCCCTGCATGTTGCAAACTTTAAAAAGCTTGTTAAATCTGGTTTTTACGAAGGAACAACATTCCACAGAGTTATTGCAGGATTTATGATACAGGGCGGCGACCCCAATTCAAAGGATGCTGACAGAACGAACGACGGACAGGGCGGACCCGGATATACTATCCCGGCTGAAATTAAAGCAAAACATGAAAAGGGTTCACTTGCTGGCGCAAGACTTGGCGATGCTGTTAACCCTAAAAGAGAATCAAGCGGAAGCCAGTTTTATATCGTAACCGGTGAAGCTTCTCATCTTGACGGACAGTATACAGTTTACGGAAAAGTAATTAAAGGTATGGATATTGCATTTAAGATCGAAAAAGTAAAAACAGATGCAATGGATAACCCGGTTGAAAAAGTTACAATTCAAAAAGTATCTTTTAAATAATACTTAATAAATTTTAAAAATGCGTACATTTTTAGATTTTCAAAAGGAAATAACAGCCGGGAAAATTAAAAATGTATATTATATTGCAGCTATTGATAATTATTTTATTCAGAAAGCTGCAGGTATGTTAAGGGAGAAGCTCTTTGGAAATGCTGAAAGCAAAGAGAACTTCTTCCTTAAGTATGCTGATGAAATACCAATGCAGGAAATAATTGATCTTGCAGGAGGTTCTGCTTCATTATTTTCTTCAAAAAAGCTGGTAGTTGTAAAAAGATGTGAAAAATACTCCAGAAAATTAAGTGAATTCATGGAGTTAAGTAAAAAAGCCGACAGTGATTCAGTAGTTTTATATGCTTTTGATGCAAATTTTGTTGTTGAAAAAAAGCTTAATGAGTCTTCAAAATTTGATTTTTATGATTTTTCTGACTTACCGCAGAGGGAATTATATGATTGGGTAAGAAGTGAATTCCAGGCCCGGGAAATCAGTATCAATAATGACGCACTGGACCTGTTTATAACTTCGATCCCGCTTTCGTTTGACCTGTTGAGTACAGAAATTGAAAAAATCAGCAATTACGATTTTGGATCAGGTGAAAAACTGCTGACAAAGGAAATTGTCCTTCAGTTTATAGGTTATGATAAGGAATATTCTCCTGAAGAGCTGATTAGTTCTATTCTTTCCCGGGAAAGGGCAAAAGCATTTAAAATTCTGAATAACCTTCTGAATAATAAGGGGGTAAATGAAGTTTACCTGCTTTCTGTGTTAAGCAAATATTATCTTGACCTGCTTTCGTTTAAAACAGCGGGAATGGAAAATATGGATAACAGGCTGATTTATCAAAAATATAAAATTTGGGGAGAAGGAATAAAATTAGGCAAGAATTTCAGTAAGTCACTGAATATCAGCTCTTTGGAAAAATGTATTGAAAATCTGCTGGAAACAGATAAAAAGCTAAAAAGCAGTATGCTTGACCCAAAAATCCTTATGGCATCACTGGTTGATGAGCTTTTAAATGCTTAATTTTGCATTAACAGGAACAAATTAACAATTTTTCAGTTAAATTAAATAGATACAGATGGCGCCTTCGAAAGAAGGAATAAGTATACAGAAACAAAGTGATGAAGACCTGATCTTCCGCTTTCAGGAAGGTGATATAAATGCATACAATGAAATTGTTGCAAGATATAAGGACAGGCTCACAAACTATATTTACAGGTATGTTGGCAACTATGATGATTGCGACGACATAGTTCAGGATACATTTGTAAAAGTTTATACATCTAAACATCTGTATAAGGAAATTGCAAAGTTCTCTACATGGATCTACACGATTGCAATTAACCTGGCAAAAACTAAATTAGTGAAGCAGCAGAAATACAAAACTTTTTCCATCAGCGATGTATATGACGATGAGAACAAGGATTTTGATCTGCCGGATGAAGGTTTTACCCCGGATGTTGATGCGAATTCAAAGTTTTTAAGCGCACATATCCAGGATGCACTTAACAAGATTAATGAAAACTACAGGGAGCTTGTAATATTAAGGGATGTAGAAGACTTTTCATATGAAGAAATTGTTGATATGACCGGGCTGCCGATGGGTACGGTAAAATCTAGGATCAACAGGGGCAGGGAAAAGCTGCAGGAGCTCCTGAAAGATATTTATAAAGAAGAATAAAAAGACCATCTCCTTTTTAAAGGAGGGAAAAATGATACAAGAAGACGAAAAATATAAAGCCTTAAGAGATCAGCTTAGAGCTTTGCCAAGGGTAAAAGCCAGGCCTGATTTTGAACAGCGCCTGATGCACAGAATAAGGGAAGCTGAAAAGCTGCCTGTAAATACAGTGCACCAGGTTAAACATATTCCGGAAAAGAAAAGCTGGCTTGAACTGATATTCAGACCTGCTTTTGCGCCTGCGCTTGGCTTAACAGCCGTCCTGTTTATAGCCGTTATTGTTTACTTTGCATACTTTTCCAAAATAAACAATGAAACTGACAGGCAATCTAACCAGTTTGTTTCATCAACAAACCAGGGTGATCTTATCATTTATGTAAAAAAAGAAGGAAGTGAAGAGGACCCGGGCAGCAACTATCCCAGAGAATACAGCGCGGTTTCTCCGGAAGACAGCAGGAGCACTGAATTTTATTCTGCACCGCATGAAACTTCCACAGACTACCTTGCCAAACCTGACCCGGTAAGAACAGTTATGCCTGAAATGAAGCCTGACAGGGTGAGCGAAGAGCAGAAAATTGAAATGCAGAGAACTGTTGATTCTGATAAAGATAAAGGTGTGGATGTAAAAAGCGAACGCAAGCTGGATGACGGAATAATAATGAAAAAGGAATCGAAAGTTGAATCAAAGAACGGTGAAATGAAAAAAGATTCAAAAGAGCCGATGAAAAAGAAAAGTGACGAAAAGAAGAATATTTATATAAATGAAGATGAAAACGAAATAAATTCCGAAGGCAATATAGATATACAGCAGAAAGAGGAAAATGCACCTGTTGATGATTTAAGCAAACGTATTAGCAGGGCAACAAAAAAGGATTCAACTAAGAATAAATCCGAAACTGAAGCTGACGAAAACAAGGAAACAATTCAGCAAAAGTAAAAAGTTATAAATGTAAATAAAAAAAGGATACTGTTAAAACAGTATCCTTTTTTTGTTAATACAGAATTATTTTACTTTTTTTCAGTTAATCTTTTTTCAAGAATATTATCTATCAGCCCGTAATCTTTTGCTTCTTCTGCTGTCATAAAGTTATCCCTGTCGCAGTCTTTCTTAATAGTATCGTAATCCTTACCGGTATGCCTTGAAAGTATATTATACAGGGCATCACGGGTTTTTATCATTTCTTTGGTATAGATCTCAATATCTGTCGCCTGTCCCTGTGTACCACCCAAAGGCTGGTGAATCATGATTTTTGAATGCGGAAGCGATGTCCTTTTTCCGCTGGTACCGCCTGCTAGGAGTACAGCGCCCATGCTGGCTGCCATACCGGTACAAATAGTAGCAATATCTGGTTTAATGTACTGCATTGTATCATAAATTGCCAGTCCGGCGCTTACACTGCCGCCGGGTGAATTGATATAAAGCATAACGTCTTTATCAGCATCTTCTGATTCAAGGAACAGCAGCTGTGCTATTACAAGGCTGGCTGTGTGGTCATCAACCGGGAAGCCAAGGAAAATTATCCTTTCCCTCAGCAGCCTTGAATAAATATCCATACCTCTTTCACCCCTGGAAGTCTGTTCAACTACCATAGGCACAAGCTGGTTTGTAACATTGAGGTTTTTTTCTATTTCCGCTTTATTCCCGGAAATTATTTTATGATAATTCATTTATACCCTTTTATAGTTTATAATATTAAGAAAACCAACAGGTATTACTCTGATTTTTCAGTTTTTCTTTTTTCTTTGTTTTTTTCTGTTTTGTTTCTTTTTTTCCGGTTTCTTCGTCAGATTCATCCGGTATATCTTCAGTTTTTTCTACCTCTGTAATTTTTGAATTTTCCACAAGAAAATTCATCAGTTTATCATCCAGAATTCTGTACTTAATATCGGGGTTCTTTTCATAGATACCTTTCAGCTTATCTGCCGGAAGGTTGTATTTTTTTGCATCTGTTTCAATTACTGCATCCAGATCTGCATCAGAAACTTCCATTTTTTCTGCTTCTATTATCTTATCCCTTATCAGGTACCATTTAACCTGCAGTACAGCATCTACTCTTTTCTGTTTCCTGTATTCAGCTTCATCAAATTCCTTAGGCAGCTGGCGTTTGGGATTCTGGTTCTTAACATCTTCAATGTATGAATTAAGAACATTTTCAACCAAAGCATCGGGAACAGTGATATCA
Source organism: Candidatus Tepidiaquacellales bacterium OLB5 (assembly GCA_001567545.1). GTDB lineage: Bacteria > Bacteroidota > Ignavibacteria > Tepidaquicellales > OLB5 > OLB5. The sequence continues at coordinate 15,613 of LLZO01000045.1, read as the reverse complement.
TTAAGCTTAATAAGTTCGCTAACTATATTGTTCCTTACTTCCTGGTCACCGATATTTTTATATATTCCTTCAAGATCTTTTTTTACTTTATTGTTGAATTCTTCAGCAGTCTTTATTTCTTCATCTTTATACAGGTGTTTAAAGAACTCTTCGTTAAGTTCGGGGAAAATTACTTTTTCAATCTTTTTGCAGAGTACCCTGTATTTTTCGGTTTTACCTTCTTCCTGAGCCGGAAGGTTAAGTATCCTTTCTTCTCCAACTGTTATTTCTGCCAGCTGTTCTTTGAATTCTTTATTTATCTGCGGGTCATTCAGGTAAAATCTGACATCTTTATCTGTCTGACCGATTACATCTGTCCCAGATTCATCAAGCTTCTGAACATCCATTGTGATAGTGAACTCATCTCCGTCGGCTTTTTCTGCATTTTCATATGTAACATGCTTTGACTGCATATAACGTATCTCATCCTCAATCATCTTTTCATCAATTTTGTGGACTGTTCTGTTAACTTCGATACCTTTATAATCAGCAAGCTCAAATTCTGGTTTTATTTCATATTTAATCTTGAACTTAAACTGCTGCTTAGGCTCGTAATCTATATCTATCATCTGAGCTTCACCCAGCGGGTGTACATGATTTTCATCCAGGTATTGCTTATACACTTCATTTGCAACATCTTCAAGTGAAGCCTGCTCTATCATATCACCGTACATGCGTTTTATCATCGAAGCCGGAGCTTTTCCCTTTCGGAAACCGGGGATTTCAGCCTTTTTTGCATATTTTGCTATTGCTTTATCAAAATGAGGAGCCAAATCTGAGTATGAGAGTTCAAATTCCACTTCCTGTTTAACCGCATCAATTTTATTTACCTTAAATTCCATATATTTATATTAATTAATCAGCAAATATAACCTTAATTAAAATTTCGTTCAATGCACTGAAATATTCTGTAAAAATTGCATTAAAATTGAATTGTATGGCAAATTGTGCATAAATTGAATAAATTTGTGTATATGAGCAAAAAACTATTATCATTACTCCGAAAAAATAAAAGAACTATTATCGGGCTGCTTTCCGGTACTTCTGTTGACGCAGTAGATGCAGTTTTATTGCAGATAACCGGAAACGGTACTTCTTCAAGGATAAAAATTATTGATTTTATTGAACATCCAGTTCCCCAGAACATTCGTATGGCAGTTTTTAAAAATTCGGTGAATAACACTGCAGAACTGGAAGAGATAACCCGGCTTAATGTAATTCTTGGAGCTGTATTTGCTGATGCAGTATTAAAACTTCTTAGAAAGAATAATTTAAATCCAGCTGCTGTTGATCTAATTGGCTCGCACGGGCAGACAATTCACCATTTGCCAAATAAGGATAACTATATTGGATTCAGGGTTAAATCAACTTTACAGATCGGTGATCCTGCAGTGATAGCAATTCTAACAGGTATTACAACAATAGGGGATTTCCGGATAGCAGACTGTGCTGTTGACGGTGACGGCGCACCGCTGGTGCCATTCCTGGACCATATTCTGTTTACACATAAAAGCAAAAACAGGGCATTGCTGAATATCGGCGGAATATCAAATATTACAATACTTAAAAAGAATGCTTCCAAAAAGGATGTTTTTGCTTTTGATACGGGTCCGGGAAATATGATAATTGACGGCCTGATGTATCACCTATTCAAAAAGAAATTCGATAAGAATGCCCATTCAGCTAAAAAAGGAGCTGTTAATACTGATCTGTTCGGATACCTGCTGAATGATAAAATGTTCAGGAAATCACCTCCCAAATCAACCGGCAGAGAGCATTACGGAGCTGAATTCCAGAAGAAATTACTGGCAAAATTTAATAAGCTGAATAAATATGATATTATCAGAACTGTGACAGAGTTTACAGCGTATTCAGTTTGGTATAATTATAACAATTTTATAAAACCGGTTTGCGTAATAGAAGAATTGCTGATTAGCGGCGGGGGAGCGAAAAATCCTTTAATCATGAGAGCTTTAAAGAATTATTTTAAAGGAGTTAGCGTAAATGAAGTAAAGCAAAATGGAATTAATTCAATGAATAAGGAAGCAGTGCTGTTTGCCGTTCTTGCAAATGAATGTATTTCCGGCAATCCGGCCAATATGAACAGGGTAACAGGTTCAACCAAGGATGTTATATTAGGGAAAATCTGCCAATAGAAAAAAATTATTTTAACAGAAATTTTCATTTATCAATTTTTTATTTGCTTTATAAAAATTGTTCATAATAGCCACGACCTTCAGATCGTGGACCCTAAAACGATATAAATTTGGGGCTTTCTCCAAAGAAATGCCTAGGGCAAGCCCCTAAAAAGAAAATGGATTAGCGGCTAAAGCCGTTTACTTAAAAGTAATTTATTCCACGACCTAAAGGTCGTTGCAACACAATAAAAAAGTATTAATTATGTTCAACAATAAAGTAGCAATTGTAACAGGCGGTACGGGAGCATTAGGCAGGGTAATAGTCAACCATTTTGCGGCACATGGAATGAAGGTTTACATCCCTGTCCGTTCAATGCCTGAATTTATGAAGGTCTTCGAGCAGTCTGATGAAACCGAATTCAAAGGTCTGCCAAAGCGTTACGGGCTGCCTTGTGATGCTTCCAACGAAGCTGAAGTGAAGGAATTCTGCGAAAATGTTGTTAAACAGGAAAAACGGATAGATTTCCTGATAAATACTGTTGGAGGGTATCATCCCAAAAGGTTGATTGTAGATACTGATAAAGAGCTGATCGAAAAGCAGCTATTGCTGAATTTTTATACAACATTTTATTTTACAAAACATGTACTTGGTTTCTTTAAAGCTAATAACTTCGGCAGGGTAGTAGCTATCGGCGCAAAGCCGGCTATTGAAACTACAGCAGGGAAGTTTGCTTATTCATTCAGCAAAGCAGGAGTAGTAAATTTAATGCAAACGCTGGCAGCTGAGTATAAAGATGTTAATATTACTTTTAATACTATAATCCCGAGTATAATTGATACTCCTGCAAACAGGGAAAGCATGCAGAACCAGGATTTTTCAAAATGGGTAACTCCAATGGAAATAGCAGAAACCTGTTTGATTTTATGCCACGAGAGCAAATCTGATTCCGGTAATGTGATTAAAATGTATGGGGAGGTATAGTTTAATGTGGATTTCTTAATACTAACTCACTTCTGCTCCAATTTTATTTGAACCTATTTTTTAAGATGTGAAGGACATTAAAAGCAATATAGTTTGCGAAATTATGGATAATAAAAAGAAAACTAAAATCGAAAACCAACTTTTAGGATATTTTAGACAACAAGTCTTATCATCCTACAGAGATGAACCTGATAAATATATAGTAAAAACAGATTATTTTTCTGGAGAGGTAACTGTCACCGATTCATATTATAAGAAACTTGAGAAACAAAAAAAAACGGATAATTATATTAAAGTTAGATTTGGTTATAGAGCTTTACAAGATGGTGAATTAGCCATAATGGCTTTTTTACCAGATTTGTTTAAAGATTCCCCAGCTCATATTAAACAGTGGTCAGGTTTTTTAATAAATAAACCATTGTGGAGTGCTAAGCAAGATAAAAGATTTAATATGTGGAAAGAAGTTTATTTAGAGGGTTCATGGAAACATGGTGATTCTTTAATAACACGTAAAATTTATGAAGTATGTAGCTATATTAATGGAATAGCATTAGAGGTAACTGGAAAACAAATTTATAAATATGGCAATTTAGATGAAACAAAATTTCCCTCTGCTCAAAATACGCACCGGTATGAAGATGCTTTTGCAGAATTAAACCGTTATTTCCGTGATGGTATCGATTCAAATACATTAATTGCTTTATCTGAAAAATTAAATCAAAAATTAGTTTTAAATCCTGGTGAAAAAGAAAAAACAATTTTTATGTTAAAAAAAGTTTTTCCAGAATTAGAACTATCTAAAAATTTTAATAGTTTTTTCACTACTTTAAGAAAGCAAAGAGTTAGCTCAACTCATGGAATAAGGAAACAAGCTTTACCATTTAGAGCATTCGAAAAATTTAGTAAAGATTTAGAATTACTGTATAAAGGTTTAAAGGAATTTTTGAGGATTTTAGAAAGAAAATTTAAAATTAAGGGGAAGATGGCTTTTAATAGAAACGAAGCCAAAAAATGGCTTCCTATTATTGTGAAAGCTCCTGAACCACACTATTCTATTAATAAAGCTAAATTTATGATCGGAAAAAAAGTAGCTAATGTGGAAACTGGTCAAAGAAAATCAATCAAAGGAGTTCATGAAAGTGAAGCTATGATACTAACTTTTACGGATGGTTCTATTTTAGGAATAGAAACAGGATCTAATGCAAAAAATATTGAACTTGATACATCTTTCAGAAAAAGAAAAAAAATTAAAGCTGAAGATTTTCATTCTGACTTTCATTTAACTTGGGTTCCAAGAAAATAAATTTTGAGTAAATAACGTAAAAATTAATACGAATAATAAATGGTTAAGAAAGATTTATGAAAAGTAAAAATAAACTGCATTATTTTCTTTTATATACCGCTATTCTCCTTGCAATTATTGGTATTTTTAGTCCATTACTTCCTAAAATACTAATTGGTAAACATCAGCTATCTGATTTAGCATTAATTGGCGATTGGTGGGGAGGGACTTCTGCAGTGTTTATTGCTTTTTCCGGTATTATACTTTTAATATTAAATTATTTAATGCAAAAGGATGAGCTGGACCTAACAAGAAAAGAATTAAAAATCCAAAGATTTGAAACTGTATTTTTTAATTTATTGAACATTCGACAAAAATTAATTGAAAATACGGTAGTTGTTGATAAAAATTCAGAAAAAAATTATGGCTATTTTGCAATAAAATTGTTAAGAATTGAATTATACAATAGCTATCCTTATGGCAGTACAAATCCGAATGATTTAAATTCCGAAATTCTATTAATTAAAGAATTATTTAGAATTTTTACAGAGCAAAAAGGAAAATATATAAATGATTTCTTTAATAATTTTAAAAGTATCATGAAATATATTGATAAACATATTGAACTTAATGATATAAACAAACAATTCTATTTTGATTTATTATTTTCTCAGTTAAGTACAGATGAGATATTATTATTATTTTATTTAGGTGAAAGTTGGGGTATCCTAGAATTCAAACCATTTTTTAATAAATATAAAGTATTCAAAGATATAAATATTCATAATTTAATTAAACCAGAACATAAAGGATTTTATAGCTATCTTTCTAAAAAATCGATAAACGAATATTATTGCTAAAATTAATTTTTATTTATTCATAAATAAATTTAATTTTTAACAAATAATTTTAAATCCGCAAATATCAATCCTAAATCCGCAATCATTCTAATACCTGTAACTGATCTTCAGTATCTTTAAATATTTATCTTTAGTGCAGACGTAAATATACTTACCGTCAACAACAGCAATGCGGTTAACCTTATCTTTGAACTTGAAATTACCTGCAAAATAATATGATTTCGGTGCATCGTTGTAAAATCCTTCAACAGATTTATCATCAGCTACCCAAACATAGAAATTAGAAGCAACTACCTGGTGTGAATTTTTCCTGCCGAACAGATTAAACTGCCATTCCGGTGTAGGCAGTTTGCTGATATCCAGCACCTGCACTCCGGTTGAGCCCTGCGGAACGTAAGCAATGTTGCCGTCAACAAATGGCTCAAAAAAGCTGGTTCCGGAGTTATATGAACCAACAATAGGAAGCTTTGATTTATCGGTAATATCGATAATAGATAAATGCCCGCCTGTACTTGTCACAAAAGCCCGGGTATTTGTTACAAAAATACCGCTGGCATTAAATGGAATAACCTGTGTATTCTTATACACCGGAAAATCTGCAATGTTTACATCATAAACCTGCATACCGGCATCTTCATTTACAGCATACAGATACCCGTTGTTAATAGCTATTTTCTGAATTCTGCCGTTAGTAATAATTTCAGTTTTTTTCTGTACAGGTGATTTGGAAAAATCATACACAACAATATTGGCACCGGGGTAAAGCACATAAGCATAATGCCCGATAAAAGCTATACTTTTAGCTCCGCTGACAGCTTTAATTTCTGTATTGTTTAAATTATACGGGTCTGTGATCGAAACAGAATAAACCGAACCTGCTGTGATAATATAGGCATTTTCATTAAGTATAATATCTCTTGGTTCAGTTGAAAATTTTACTTCCTTAATAAGGTCAAGATAAACCTGACCGCTGAATGTAAACGGTGTGATAATTAATAATAAAAATACGTATAAAGCTAAGAGAGCGTTTTTCATGATATTTATGTTAGGTATTTTGAAGTAAATTAACAGAAAATTTTGAAATATTATATATTTAAAAAAAATCTGTTGTGTAACAAATTGTAAACAAAAAACCCCTCAGTTTCTGAGGGGTTTTTATTTAATTTTAATTTACAACTGTTTTTATTCTCTTAATTGCTTCGTTGATATTTTCAACCGAATTTGCGTATGAGAACCTTAAATAACCTTCGCCGTATGAACCGAAGGAGGTGCCGGAAAGGCAGGCAACGCCTGCTTCATAAAGCAGCTTATCGGCAAGTTCTTTGGATTTCATTCCCGTACCGGTTATGCTTGGGAAAGCATAGAATGCGCCGTCCGGTGTTGAGCAGTTGAATCCTTTTATCGAATTCAATCCTTCAACTATTATTTTTCTGCGCCTGTCAAATTCTGCAACAATTTTATCAACTTCATCCTGCGGTCCGTTAAGCGCTTCAATGCAGCCTTTCTGCACAAATGCATTTGTGCATGAATTGCTGTTAACCATCAGTTTTGTAATTATCGGGGCCAGTTCCAGATTCATAACGCCATAACCTGCGCGCCAGCCTGTCATTGCATATGTTTTAGAAAATCCGTCCAGGATTATTGTCCTGTCCTTATATCCGGGCAGCTTGGTAATTGAAAAACATTCAGCTCCATCATATAATATCCTTGAATAAATTTCATCGGAAAGTATCATGCAGTCCCTGTTCTTCAAGATCTCGGCAATTGCTTCAATATCCTGTTTGGAAATTGTTTTACCTGTCGGGTTTCCCGGGGAATTTAAAATTACCAGCCTTGTTTTATCCGTTACATTCTTTTCAAATTCCTTCAGGTCAATATTAAAATTATTTTCCTGCCTTAAAGGTATCGGAACGCTTTAGCGCCGGTAAAATTTATCATTGATTCATATATAGGGAAGCCCGGGTTGGGATACATAGCTTCATCACCCGGCTGCAATAATGCCAGAATTGTATAGAACATGATAGGCTTAGCGCCAGGGGTCATTACAACATTATCCGGTGTATATTCAACTCCTCTTGTTCTGGTAACATAATCGGCGATTGCCTTTCTTGTTTCAGGTGTGCCGGCTGCGCCGGTATAATGTGTATCACCTGCCTGAATTGATCTTATTGCTGCATCGCAAATGTTCTTTGGAGTAGGGAAGTCGGGTTCACCTATCTGCAGGTGAATTATACTTTTTCCCTGTGCCTCAAGGGCTTTGGCTTTTGCCAGAACTTCGAAAGCAGTTTCGGTTCCCAGTCTGGATATTCCGTCAGCGAATTTCATTTTATTATGTGTTTAATGGTTTTTGAATTGGTATGATTTAAATAAAAAAATTATAATTATGATTCTCCAAGATACGCTTTTCTTACCTCGGGATTTGATTCCAGCTCTTTTGCCGGACCTTCAAGAATAATTTTCCCGGTTTCAAGAACGTATCCGTAATTTGCAATTGAAAGTGCCAGGTTAGCATTCTGTTCAACAAGTAATATTGTGACACCCAATGATTTATTTATCTCAACAATTTTTTCAAAAATTGTTTTTGTGAGCAGGGGTGCAATCCCTAATGAGGGTTCATCAAGCAAAAGCATTTTTGGTTTTGACATCAGCGCTCTTGAAATAGCCAGCATTTGCTGCTCGCCGCCTGAAAGCGTCCCGCCCGGCTGTTTAAGCCTTTCTTTAAGCCTTGGAAAAATTGCAAATATAAAATCCAGATCTTTCCCGAAGTTTTCCTTATCTTTCCTTAAGTAAGCGCCCATATCAAGGTTTTCTTTAACCGTCAGGTTGGCAAATATTAGCCTGCCTTCGGGAACCTGGCATAAACCCATTTCCACTATTTTATGCGCCGGTTCTTTGGTAATATCTTTTCCTCCATAAACCACTTTGCTGCCTTCTGCAGCTTTTACAATACTTGAAACCGCCCTTAGAGTAGTAGTTTTGCCTGCACCGTTAGCTCCAATTAGAGTAACAATTGACTTTTCAGGAACATGGATTGATATTCCTTTGATAGCATTTATTGCTCCGTAATTTACAACCAGATTTTCTATCTTCAGCATTAGCGGGATCTCGGATTTCGGTTTGCCGGTTTCGGATTATTTAATTTTGCTGTTTTGCCGCTGCTCGTAAAAATAGCAACAAGTTCATCAGCTTCTTTTAAAAGTGATTCTAATCTATTAAATTTCATCAAGCCTGCTTCATGAATAATTTCTAACCAAAACAAAGTTTCATCAGCCTCTTCTTCAACAACGGTAATTTTAGAAATAAAATCAGCTTTTGAGCTTGCCCTGCACGCAGATCTGTAATTTGCTCCAACAGATGTTGCTGATCTTAAGATCTGATTAGCTATAACATTAGCAGAACGTGTATTAGGCAAAGAATCAGCCATTTTAATGATTCTTAAACCAAAATCTTTTGTTTTATTTTTTAATACCAGTGGTGTCAAAATATTTATAAAACCTAAAATTCCGAAATCAAAATTCCGCAAACCGCAATCATTTGGCCGGTTCTCCTAAATAAGCTTCAATTACTTTCGGATCTTTTTGTATTTCCTCGGGTTTGCCTTCGGCTATTTTTTTACCGTAATCAATTACATATATTCTTTCTGATATCCCCATCACAACATTCATATCATGCTCAACCAACAAAATAGAAATATTAAATTCATTCTTAACCCTCTGGATCAATGCCATCAGGTCCTTTTTTTCCACCGGATTCATTCCTGCTGCAGGCTCATCAAGCAGTAAAAGCTTCGGTTTTGTAGCCAGCGCTCTTACAATTTCCAGTTTACGCTGGTCGCCGTACGGCAGGTTTTTCGCATATTCATCTGCATCTACATGCAGGTCAAACATTTCAAGCAGGCCAAGTATTTCGGTCTCAATTGACTTTTCCTCATCATGATAGCTTTTCAACTGGAATATTGAACTGAACAGTTTGGATTTACATTTATTATTATAAGATACCCTTACATTATCAATAACTGATAAGCTTTGGCACAGCCTTATATTCTGAAATGTTCTAGCTATACCTTTATGAGTAACTTCATATGGCTTTAATTTTACTATACTTTCGCCATTGAATAAAACATCACCCTCGGTAGGGTCATATACCCCGGTAATGATGTTGAATACTGTAGTTTTACCCGCGCCGTTTGGCCCTATAAGCCCAACCAGCTCATTTTGCCCCACAACAGCATTAAGCGTATCAACTGCTGTTAAGCCGCCGAATCTGATAGTACAGTTATTTAGAGTTAATATATCCAATTATTTATTTATCCGGTATCGTTTCAGTTTTTTTATCGGGTTCTGATTTTTTCTTTTTTCTTTCAAGCTTAATGCCGAACAATCCCTGCGGCCTAATCAGCATCATGACAATAAGAAGCAAAGCATACACTATCATTCGGTACTGCTGAACGTCTCTTAACAGTTCCGGCAGTATTGTAAGAACAATAGCAGCTATAACAACTCCAAGTGTGCTGCCCATTCCTCCCAGAATAACCATTGCTACTATTTCCACAGAACGCAGGAAGTTGAAATCTTCAGGGTTAATATACTGCAGGAAGTGCGCATATAAGCCCCCGGCAACTCCGGCAAAAAATGCGCCGATAATAAATGCAGTCACTTTGAATTTAGTTGTATTAATTCCCATTGCTTCAGCAGCAATTTCATCATCTTTAACAGCAATAAATCCTCTGCCGAAAGTTGATCTCATAAGGTTTGTTATCCCGAAAATAATTATGGCAACTACCAGAAAAGTCCAGAAAAAATCTGTATACTTGGGTACATCATAAAATCTGTATGCAACGCTGCTTAGCTCGGGGACCATTTCCAGGCTGCGAACTCCGTTATCATATATATATACACCGCGGAATCCCTGTGATGCGCCGATAATATTCAGGTTCTGGATTATAACCCTGATTATTTCACTGAATCCCAGTGTTGTAATGGCAAGGTAATCTCCTTTTAGCCTTAATGAAGGTACTCCGACAATAATTCCTGCAATTGCTGCGCCTGCTCCTCCAAAGAACAGAACCAGAATAAACCACACCGATCTGCCAAAAATTCCGTCACCAAGAATACTAATAAGCGCAGGTGCAAAGTATGAGCTGATAGCAGCTGCAACATAAGCACCAATAGCCATAAATCCGGCATGACCCAGCGAAAACTGGCCTGTATATCCATTTATTAAATTAAGACTGGTAGCCAGAATTATATTAATACCGCAGTAAATAATGATTTGATAGTAGTAGGAGTTTATTGAATCCGAGATCAAGTTAATTCCGAAAATCACAGCAACGGAAATCAGCAACAGTATCTTAGTGTTTTTCACTTAATCCCTTAAATAATGAATGAAATAACTTTACATACTTACAAAATTAAGGGTTTTTAAGTGATTTTCAAGGTGTTTAATTTATCGAATTTCCTGCATTTTGAAACTATTTATATATTTAACAGGTTATTGATATTAGTCTTGTTTTGACCAAATGAAATTGTTAACTTTATATTGTGAAGAAAGCATTTAGGAAATATTTCATTATTTCATTATCAGTTTTGCTGATTTTGTCAAATTTCAGTTATGCAACCCAATTGATGATTTGCGAAATGGCAGGTGATAACGATAAATGCGAATGCAGCCACAATAATCCTGCAGATTTTAAGGGTATCAGCGTTTCACAGGAAAAAACCAAATGCTGTGAAGAAAAAACCACTGAACTTTCAAATTCAAATACACTTCTAAACTACAATAACAGCCAGGAAAACGATTCATTTCTAAATTTGGAAATATTATATATTTCTAAAATTGATCCTGAGCTAATGTACAATTTTACATTCCGCTATTTTCCTCAAAATACTTACAATATCCTGGCGGATATACCTGTATTTACTTCTTCCCTGCTGATTTAAATTAATCTCGTTCCGGTTACTGGTTTTACTGTAGAATAATTTTCCAGAATTATTTTATACAATTATTTATTAATCGTGTATATGAGATCATGTTTAAAATCATTTTAATAGTCACTGTAATTATTGCATTTTCAGAAATCAAAACCTATTCTCAAAACGGTTTTGAAAACTATCTGAAAAAAGATTCAACTTACCGGTTCAATTCATCATTAAAAGACCTGGATTCGCTTTTTAATATACAAACAGAAACCGGTTTAAAAGATACAGCTTTCTTTAATTCGTACGGGAAGGCCGAAGTTTTTACGCTAAACCAGCTGCTGTTTGCTGCTGTGAACAACAACCCGGAACTTTCTGCAATGCAGACAAAAATTGAAGCTTCAGATTACCAGGCTGAAGGAAAAACATATCTTCCTGACCCGATGTTCGAGGTAGAGCTTGATGATATTATGAGTGATTTTAAGCGTATTGGCATGATAAATTTTTTTGTATCGCAGATGTTTCCGTTTCCCGGCAAGCTGGAACTTGAAAAAAAAGCTGTATTGAATTCTAAAGCTATGATGCAAAGCGAAAGACTAACAATGGCAATTGATATTATGAATATGATAAAAATGAATTATTATGATCTTTACCTGGTGAATTATAAGCTGAAAATAAATAAGGAAAACAGGCTGCTGATGCAGACATTTCTTGCATCCTCGGAGGCGCAGTATACGGTAGGAAAAGGAATGCAGCAGGAAGTGTTCAAAGCGCAAATAGAAATTTCACGTCTGGATAACGAAGAATTTATTCTGATACAGCAAAGGAAAAATATATTCTCTGAGCTTACAAGGCTCACTAAAATTGTGGTTGATGAAAATACTAAAATCAGTTTTTCTGATATAGACACGGAATATTTGATGAATGATTACAGTTTTAATATTAATTTTTCAAAAAATAAAAAACTTATTGAATATGCTTTTGAACACAGACCGGATATCAAGACATTACATAACAAGATTTTAATGAACCAAACTGATCTTGAAATGTCAAAATTAGAACGCTATCCGGATTTTAATATTAAACTTGGCTATAAAATATTGCCGTTTGAAGAGAAAAATGCTTTTGCACTGATGTTTGGTGTAAATATTCCGTTTGCTCCATGGTCAAGCGGTAAGTATGACCAATCAATCAGAAGAAATGAAATAATGATAAAAAGCACAACAGATGAATTAAGTATTAAGAAAAATGATATCAGAAACGAAATTACAGCTATAGTAAATAATATGACCGCTTTAAAAGAAACAATGAAATTTTACTATGGAGTGCAGATGCCGCAAACTGAAAATACTATGAAATCAGCTCAATACTCATATGAAACAAATATGGGAAGTTTCCTTGAGCTGCTTGATGCATACAAAATGTACCAGGAAACAAAATTAATGTATTATGAATCTGTTGCGATGTATTTAAAAATGATAGCAGAGCTTGAAAAAGCAACTGGTTTGAATCTGAAAAATTAAAGCAATAAATAAGTGTTATGAATAAAACTATAAAAATAATAATTGGCGTATTTGCTGCAGTTGTTATAATTGCAGGAGCTTATTGGGGATACGTTACTTTTATACAAAAAAATGATACCGTAACATCCGGTAAAGAAGTTTATGTTTGCCCGATGCACCCGCAGATCGTACAGGACAGACCGGGTCAGTGTCCGATTTGCGGAATGGACCTTGTGAAAGAAGACGAGGTGGATCAGGAAGACCATTCTGATCACGATCTTGGCGGTACCGATATAAGCACCGTAAAGCTTTCCCCTTCACAGCAGGTTCTTGCAAACGTACAAACTGAACGGGTTAAAACCATGCAGTTTCAGGGAGAAAAAACATTTAACGGCTATGTAAAGATTAATGAAAGCAAGTTTGCCCATATTTCAACAGCTGTATCCGGAAAAATTGTTAAAATGTTCATTTCTTTTGAAGGAGAAATGGTAAGGAAAGGGCAAAAAGTCCTTGAAATTTATTCACCGGAACTTGTTTCAACTCAAAAGGAATACCTGTTAGCTCTTGATAATTATAACCAGGTTAAAGTAAGCGGCAACAGACTTGCAATTGAGCAGGCTCAAAGCCTGGTAACATCTTCCCGTGAGAGGCTTTTACTCTGGGAAATGACCTATGGGCAAATAGATGATCTGGAAAAATCCGGAAATGTGAAAACTACTACAATTTTGTATTCTAAATACTCTGGAATTATTACGAAAAAATATGTCCATGTTGGTCATTGGGCAATGGCAGGAGAAGATATCTATGATGTTGCAGATCTTTCATCTGTCTGGGTAATCGCAAATGTTTATGAAGCGGATATGCAATATATAAAGAACGGGCAAACAGCAGAAATTTATTCAGCTGCATATCCAAACGAAGTGATGAGAGCAAAAATAAATTTTATAAACCCTGTGTTTAATCCTGAATCAAGAACACTTGAAGTCCGGATTGATGTATCGAATAAAGACCTGAAATTGAAACCTGATATGTATTTGAAAGTAAAGGTCAATACTTATGTCTCCCAGTCAATCGGAGTTCCTAAAAATGCAGTTATAAGGACCGGTGAGCATAATTATGTTTATATTGAAAAAGAAAAAGGCGTTTATGAACCTAAGGAAGTTAATATTGGTTTTGAGCAGGACGGATATTATGCCGTCACATCAGGTTTAACCGAAGGTGACCTGGTTGTTACTTCAGGTGGATTTTTAATTGACAGTGAATCTCAGATCCAGAAAGGTTTTACCTCAGGGCATGAAAATCATGGGGATAAACCTGAACAAGATAATAAAGAAGAATTAAAAATTAACCCGGACCAGGATATTCTAAAGGATATGAAAGATAAAAAAACGGAAACAGAACATAAACATTAATTTAAAATAAAAATCTGCAATATGCAGAAGGAGTTAAAAATGAACAAAACAATTCTTAAAACACTATCAATTTCTTTTATAGTTTTTGCAGTCGTTTTAATGTTTGGATGCGGAAAAAAGGAAAATTCCGGTAACCAGAATGATAAACAGCAAACAACACAAACTAATGAGCACGATATGCATAAATCTGATGATAAAAACGCAGAACACGTTGAAATAAAACTTCCCTCTATGCAGTGTAATATCTGCAAGAAAAATATAGAAAAAGCAGTCAATAAAGTTCCGGGAACTATTGATGTTAAAGTCGATAAAAACGGGAAAGTGGCTCACGTTAACTTTGATAAGACTAAAACGGATTTATCCAGGATCGAAAATGCAATCACAATGGCGGGGTATGATGCTAATGATAAGAAAGCAGACCCTTCTGCGTACCAGAATCTTGATGACTGCTGTAAATTACCAAAAGACCAAAAAGAAAAATCATCACATTAATTTAAATAATACCTAAAATGAAAAACAAAAAAACATCAGTATTTTTAATCGTATTGTTTATCTTTTCGTTAGCAGGGATATATGCATTTACTCCGAATTATGAATATGAAACAGTATATTCGGGTAAATTTGAATCAGTTTCAGATTCAACCGATAAAAAAATATATACATGCCCGATGCATCCTGAAGTAATTTCAGAAAAGCCGGGTAAATGCCCAAAGTGCGGAATGGACCTGGAACTAAAAGAAGATGGGAGCAAAAAAGATGAAAAAAAGGACGAAGGGAATAATCACAAGGGGCACCATGGCTGTATGGGTCATTAACAAATATTAAAATATAAAAAAATGCAGGCAGAAACTATAAAGATCACAGGGATGACCTGTAATCACTGTGTTAAATCAGTTGAAGATGCAATTAAGCAGCTTCCTGCTGATAAATATGAAGTGAAGATCGGGTCACTTTATGTTGAGTATGATCAGGCAAAGTTAACAAAACAGCAGATCATTAAAACAATTGAAGAAAGCGGATATGAAGTAATTCAATGAAAAGAAAAATGTCATGATCGAAAAAATAATAGAATTTTCCGCTCGTAACCGTTTCCTGATACTTGTAATGTATTTGGCCATTGCAGGTTTTGGTATATGGTCAGTCTACAATACCCCGGTAGATGCTATTCCTGACTTATCCGAAAATCAGGTTATAGTATTTACAGAGTGGATGGGAAGAAGTCCGCAAATTATTGAAGACCAGATAACATACCCTTTAACGCAAAACCTTCAGGGAATTCCAAAAGTTAAGGCAGTACGGTCTCAATCTATGTTTGGCATGAGCTTTATTTATGTGATATTTGAGGATAATGCAGAAATTTACTGGGCAAGAAGCCGGGTATTGGAAAAACTGAACCAGGTGCAAAATACTCTTCCGCAGGGTGTAACACCGGTTATGGGACCTGATGGTACCGGCGTTGGACATGTATACTGGTATCACCTTA
>LLZO01000044.1 GCA_001567545.1 Candidatus Tepidiaquacellales bacterium OLB5 | reverse complement strand
ATTGCACATGAAAACAGGTTCGGCGATAAAGCTCTTACAAAATATTTCTTCAATAAATGCGATGGATTTGTGCTGCTGAACAAAAACAGCGAAAAAGACCTGCTGGACCTGAAACCTGATGCAAAATATATAATTCACACACATCCGTTATATGACCATTACGGAAATAAAATTGATACTGCTGAAGCCAGAAAGAAACTCAATATACCCGGTGATAAAAAAGTAATATTGTTTTTTGGATTCATAAGGGATTACAAGGGACTGGACCTGCTGATAGAATCTATGAAAAATCTGAACGATGAACATTTACTTTTAATTGCCGGAGAAGTGTACGGTGATTTTAAAAAATACGATGAACTAATTGATAAATTAAATGTAAGAAATAAAATCAGCCTTCATGTAAGATATATTCCTGAAACTGAGATACCGCTGTTCTTTTCTGCGGCAGATGTTTGCTTACTCCCCTACCGTACGGCAACTCAAAGCGGAATTGTTGGCATTGCTTATCATTTTGACCTTCCTGTGATTGTGACAAATGTTGGCGGACTTGCCGAAATGGTTGAGGAAAATAAAACGGGTTTGATAATCCATGAACCTTCACTAATGATGATCCCGGAAAAGATCAGGGAATTCTTCGATATGGTCAATATCCGCAATTATGTTTCAAATATTGAAGCATATAAACAAACACATTCCTGGAAAGCATTAGCGGAAAAGGTAATTGAGTTTTATAACAGTCTTAAATGATTTTACATAATATAATTACAAGATTTCGTTATTGTTCCAACAGGTTTTAAGGATTATATTTGTTTAAACAGTTTACCTTAATGCCTCATTCATTTCTATCCATCCTTAAGTCCGGACAGTCTTTTTTAAAGTTAATTTTATAATTAGCATAATATGAAATTGTATGCGTACTTGCTGCATAATGTTAATATTTATTTTATCTTGTATTGTGACCGAACTGCAATATCCGCAGGATAGCTTACCGCAAGAAAGTAAAATTACACCTCTTTTTAAAAATAGTTTAGAAATTAAAAAAGCTACCGGCTTTTTTAAATCAAAAGCCCTTACAAATGACGCACTGTTTCTGGCTTTGAAAACAGGTTATCAAACAACCTCTCCAGAATATGATAAAAACTTCGCAGGAAGCTGGCTTATAGATTTTTCAGCGGGAGGTGTTTTTAACCAAACATGGCAGGCAGGTTTAAGCTTGAGATTCTGGAATTCTACTATTGAAAATTACACCCCGCCAGGACTGGATACTTCATACAAAAAAGATCTTAAAGGAATGGCTGTTCTTTTTCTTGGAAATTATAAATTTAATATAGAAAAGAATTGATTTTTTCATTTATCGGACTTGGTTTTGGAAATTATGAAATTAAAGAGACAAGCGGGAAAAAACAATATTTATGCATTAGTATAAACACAGGATTTGAGGTTAAAATTAATAAATTTATCGCTGCAAATTTTGATATATGTTTTAACAGACTGTTAGGTTTCGCTGAAAACAGTAACAGTTACAACAATTTTGAATTCAAGATTGGTCCCGCATTATATTTATCTTATTAACTAAAAAATTATTCCCGAGGAAGTTATTGGCTGAATATATTGAATATTTTAAATTATTAATAATTATTTAATTTGTAGTAAATATCACTAATAAATTCAGCTGTTTTAACTGATAATTTTCCGTTGTTTATATAAACCAACCTTATTATATTATTAAATATTAATCAAAA
>LLZO01000043.1 GCA_001567545.1 Candidatus Tepidiaquacellales bacterium OLB5 | reverse complement strand
AAAAGTACATATCAAATATTATCCTGCAGCGAAGCGAGAATAATTTTAGGCAATTTTTCGTAAGCGGGCAATTTTTTCTTTGGTTACTTTTTTTTTATCGTTGAAAAGAAAGTAACAATAAATTCCGTAAGGTCAAAAATATATAACCCTCTTTTCCTGTAAAACAAATCAGATTTTTTAACAAATTCGCATCGAATAATAATTCACCTGTTTTTCTCCATTTCATGAAATATTCCGCGTCTTACTTCTTTAGGGTCCGGAAGCAGTTTTTCGCTGATGCCTTCTCTTTGTCGTGCCAGGTAATCTGTTTCAAGTACTATTTGTTCGCGGTCAACATCTTCTCCGGCAAAATATTTAACTATATCTACTATAAACTCAAAATCCAGCATAGAGCTTTGCTGTGATTCATATTCATCAAGAATTGATTTCAGTTCACGCAGCTCTTTTATACTGTGTGATCTGCCGTTAACAAAGTGCCGTATCTGCTCTGAACAGAGATGTTTTGTGTTGATTTGTGCGATCTCAATTACATCATAGGCTTTGCCGGCTGCGGAGTTTGCTATTATTCGCTGGATATCCTTTACTGCATCATAACCAAGCTTAACATTGTAAGAACCGGATGGCACTGTAATAAATGTATTCGGGTCCATTTTATCCACAGAAAGCGCTCTCATCAGGAATTCCTTCATATCTATTCCGTGGGGCGATTCATATTCAAACTGCGTGCTGCCTTTGCCCGGTAAGCTTATTTTCCTTCCTGCCGGATTTGAGGCTCCGGAATTTATAATAACCGGATTATCTTTACCCTTCTTATTTACTTCCTGAAATATTTTTTGTTCTTCTTCTATTTTACCGCGTATCCGGTCAATCCTGTCCCAGCTGTATGATTCTCCCATATTGCTTTCCATTTCTGCACGTATCTGCTCTATTGTTTTCTGTCTGTAAAGCATTCCTCTTACAAGCTCCATTTCTTCGGCAGTAACCATACGCGCAGGCGGATTGTAATTCGGATTCTTATAAGTTCCGGGGATGTCTTTTTTCATTTCTCTGTAAACAGTGGCTTTGCTGATTTTATGCTTCTGCATTATTTCAGCTTTCAGCTTCCGGAATTCCGTTTTATCTTTTTTGATATACAGCGATTTTAATTCTGTGATATCAACGTTAAGCGCTTTATTGAATTTTTTCATATTAATATTTATAGGGTTATTTAAAATCAAAAGCTTTCACCGCAGAGACGCAGAGGCACAGAGTAAAATAATCAGTTATTGCTT
>LLZO01000042.1 GCA_001567545.1 Candidatus Tepidiaquacellales bacterium OLB5 | reverse complement strand
AAAAAATTGTTGAAGACCTGCCGAATATACTTCCGCTTGATAATGAACAGGCAAAAGGGCTTATACAAAGCACCAGTGACCTGATAAGCGCTACTATCCGCGGTTCGTTAATGGTTGCTCTTATGCAGGGTGTTCTGGCCGGCCTGATATTCTGGATACTTGGAATTCCTTCTTATCTTGTGCTGGGTATGGTCACAATGATTTTTGCTTTGATCCCTACCGGCGGCACAGCTTTTGTAACCGGTCCGGTTATTATAATTCTTGCATTAACAGGCGATTACTGGAAAGCCGGGATTCTGCTGGTATATGCAGCTGTTGTTATAGGTATGCTGGATAATTTTCTTTTGCCACGCTTAATTAAACAGAAAGCAAAAATGAATGAGCTTTTTGTATTCTTTTCGGTGATTGGAGGAATTCAGCTTTTTGGAATTCTGGGGTTGTTTCTGGGTCCAGTAATTCTTGCTGTTGCAGTCGGACTTCTTGCCGTTTTTAAAGGTGAAAAGATAAATAAAGAGCAGATTACTGTGCAGTGAAATTAAATTATGCTGAACAGAATTTTAAAATATTTATTATTTAAATTATTAATTTCTGCAAACCTTTTTACGCAGATTACAATAGATACAAATTATGAAGGTGCAAATTCCAGGATATTAAATATTAATAATGCTGCAAATACTGTAAAAATAGAATCACAGCTTCGTTCAGGTGATGTTCACAATGTAGTATTTTATTTAAAGATATCAGGATTTAATACATTGCTGCCTTTAAAGATACAGGTAAAATATTCACAGCAGTATTATGTGCCGGTACTTGCTGCATACAGTTATGATGGTGTAAACTGGTCAAGGATCACAGGCACATTTTCAGGTGATTCAAAAGAGTTTTCTGCAGTATTTCCCCAAAACAGTATTTATTTTGCACATGGCTTTCCTTATGTTTATAATGATCTGTTGAATCTTGAGAACCGGTTGTTATTAAATCCATATACTTCAATTACTAATATTGCTGTTAGCCATGGCGGCGGAAATATTAAGCTGTTCACAATTACCGAACCATGTGTTCATGATTCAGATAAACAAGTGATCTGGATATTGGGAAGAAATCATGCAATGGAATCTCATTCAAACTATATACTGGAAGGATTAATTGATTTTTTAGTATCCGGAGATTTTAAAGCAGATATGCTGCGGAGGCAGTCTATTATTAAAATTGTACCGATGATGGACGTTGATAAAGCATTTAACGGGGGAACAGGGAAAGACCAGCTGCCGGTTGATTTTAACAGAGACTGGGATTCACCTTCTTACTGGCCTGCTGTTATTGCTGTTAAACAGAAAATAACTGAATCTGCTATACAAAATCATCTTAGAATTTTTATTGACAGCCATAATCCTTTCCCGGGACAGAATGATAATAATACATGGTTTTATTCAAGGCAGGAAAGCGGTCCGCGCAGCATTAACCTTGACTTTTACCGCAGGCTTCTTAATGAAAACGGCGGTTACGTTTTTAACAGGCAGCCGCTATATGCTACTGACGGGCAAACTTCTGCAAGCTGGGTTGATTCTGTTATCAGTAATATTGATTTTTCAACCAGCCTGGAAACAGGATGGGTTACCAGGACTGATAATGTTCAATGGACATTGCCGTTGTATAAGTTACATGGTGCTGTGATTGGAAAAGGAATGGCTGATTATATAAATAATTTATTACAGCCCGGTGACATCATTCTTGATAATACAGATACACTTGCGGGAGTAACAATAAACGGTGCATGGAGCTCAAGTACTTTTATCCCCGGCTACTGGGGAATAAATTATTTACATGACGGCAATTCAGGGCAGGGCAGTAAATCCGTAAAATATACTCCGCAAATACCCGGGATGGGGTACTATGAAGTTTTTATAAGATATACCAGTGATGCAGGACGATCCACAATAGTTCCTGTTAAACTGGTTTACAGCGGAGGTATTAAAGATACAATTATTAATCAGGAAATCAGAGGCAGCCAGTGGCTTTCTTTGGGAATGTACCGGTTTGATGCAGGCAATACCGGAAGTGTAACTGTAAGTAATTCCGGTGCAAATGATTTTGTAATTGCTGATGCGGTTAAATTCTCACCCAGAAACAACTGTAACCCTATCGGATTTGTGACAACCGGCATCCCGGTTAATTTCAGCCTAAAAGTTTACCCTAACCCTTTTAATCCTTCGGTTAACTTTGAATTAAATATTCCATCAAATTCTGATGTGGAAATTTTAATATACGATGTCACGGGAAAGTTGGTAAAAAAACTGATGAGTGAAAAACTTTTTACCGGGATCTACACTTTCAATTTTAACGGTGAAAATTTATCGTCAGGGATATATTTTTATAAAACAGTTATCAAACCTGTTAATGGAAACAACCCGTATTTTAACAGCGGGAAATTAGTTCTGATAAAGTAAATACTTACCCTAAGCTGCTTTTACATCTTTTGCAGGATAACACTCAGGATATAAAATACATTTAACTTCATGGCTTGACTGGTTCAAAGGAGCAAGTAAAGGTCGGATGCTTTCGCATTCGCCTTTCTTTATTTTCGGGCAGCGGGGATGGAAATAACATCCCGTTGGTACATTTGCCGGTGAAGGCACATCACCGGTTAAAATAATACGTTTACGTTTCTGTTTTGGGTCAGGTATAGGAACAGCAGAAAGTAAAGCTTCGGAATACGGGTGTTTTGTATTTGTATAGAGCTCACCGCAATCTGATATTTCAACAATCTGTCCGAGATACATTACAGCAACCCTGTCACTGATGTGTTCTACAACGCTCAGGTCATGTGATATAAATAAATATGTTAACTCAAGCTCTTTCTGAAGGTCCTGAAGCAGGTTGATTATCTGTGACTGAATCGAAACATCAAGCGCAGAAACAGGTTCATCGCACACTATAAATTTTGGTTCAACGGAAAGAGCGCGTGCAATTCCTATTCGCTGTCTCTGGCCGCCGGAAAATTCATGGGGATACCTTCTTGCATGTAATTTAGAAAGCCCGACTCTTTCAAGCAGGTCCATAACCATCTTTTCTGCTTTTTCACCTTCGGCTATTTCATGATACTTAAGTATCTCTGTTATCATTCCGCCTACTGTCATGCGGGGATTTAATGATGAATAAGGGTCCTGGAAAATTATCTGCATATCTTTACGCAGCTTTTTAAGGTCGTTGTTGTCCATCTCGGTTACATCCTGTCCCTGGAACTCAACTTTTCCGCCGGTAGGTTCAATTAATCTTAACAGTGTTCTGCCTATAGTGGTCTTTCCGCAGCCTGATTCTCCAACCAGTCCAAGTGTTTCACCCTTTTTTATTGAAAAAGAAACATCATCAACAGCTTTTACATAACCAACTGTTTTTGAAAGCAGCCCGCGTTTTATCGGAAAATATTTTTTGAGGTTCTCTACATTCAGCAGAATTTCTGACATAATTTACCTGTTTATTGTTGCAGTTATCTGTTTATTATTGCGTAAAAATCAAATATATGTTTATTCTTAAAAAATTTCAATGTTAATTTATACAGTTACTTTATGGCTTGTTCGCTGTATTTACCCTGTTCTTCAGCAGTTTAAGGCTTTCATTTATCTTGTTCAGGTCTTCGGCAATCAGGTTTATTTCTTCTTCAACACTTATATTTTTAAGCTGTTCCCTAATTTTTGCTAGTTCCTTGATTTCTTCTTCCTTATTAGTTTCTTCCATACCGTTTATGATAACACCGATAAATAAATTAAGCATTATCATTGTGCCAAGCAGTATAAAGCTTACAAAATATACAGGCGCTGCTATCGGATGGGCTGAAGGTGTTCTTGCTGCATCCGGAAAACTTTCATAACCGTATATATCTGAACCGAAATACTGTATGTTCATAAAATCAATCCAGCCTTCAAGCGTGATGGTTTTAAACAGGGTCATCATAGATGTCTGCAGGCTTCCGAAATGTATCGGGTCATTCTGCCCGAACATAAATGTACCTATAACAGCATAAATATAAAATAATAAGAACAGCAGTATACCTACATAACTCATGGAGGGTATACTTTTTAAAAGTGCCCCGACAAGTATCTGAAGCTTTGGCATAGCGCTTACCAGCCGGAATACCCGCAGTATTCTTGCAAGCCTTAGCACTGCAATATAAGCACCGCCAATTGGCATAAAACAAACAGCTACAATGATAAAATCAAATACATTCCAACCGTCGTAAAAATATTCCCATGGTTTAGAACCTTTTGATGCTATCTTCAATAAAATTTCCAGAACAAAAATATATAATACAATATGGTCAAGCAGGTGAAGCAGGTCCCCGTGTGTATTCATTAAACCGGGATATGTTTCGAGCCCGACTATAACCCCGGCTGCAAGTATTACACCAATTATAAAATACTGGAAGATCTTTGAATCTACAATTTTTTTGATTTTATCAGCCATTTTGCTCCTGTATGGTTATAAATAAAATAAATTTACATTTTAGTAATAAAGGGTATTAAAAAACTGACTTACAATAATTTTGAAACGGCAAAAATTGCAGCTGTTTCACTTCGGTATTTTCTGCTTCCCAGATCCAGTATATTAAAACCGGCTTCAAGTGCAGCCCCTGCTTCATCAATGCTGAAACCGCCTTCCGGACCGATAAAAATATCGACCGCACCCGGTTTTAACCGGACTTCATTAATTTTTACTCTTGCCATTTCATTTTGTTTCTCATCTGCAATAAATTTATTTTCTGCTTTGGATTGCGTTAAAGCTTCCATGAATTCAGACGGCTCATATACATGGGGAAGGTAACACCTTTGTGACTGCTTCATTGCAGATAGCGCTATTTGCTGCCATCTCCGGGTCTTTTCTGTGGTTTTATTAACAGTATGTTCTGTAATTAACGGGTGAACTGAAAATACTCCCAGCTCTGCTGCTTTTTCAATAATAAACTCAAACCTGTCCGGACTCTTTATCAAAGCAGGATACAGATTGATTTTTACCCCGGGCTCGTTAATATTGAAATGTTTATTTATAATTTTGCATTCAACTATATTTTTTGATGAACCGGTGATCTCACATTCATAAACATTGTATTCACCGTCTGTGACAAAGATTTTTTCACCGGCATTTTTACGTAAAACCCTTGCCAGGTGTTTTGCTTCTTCATCAACAATTGTTAATGATGAAGATGAAATGTACTGTTTTGCTGTGTAATAATATTCCAATGTTTTTCAGAATTTTGCTGAAAGGCTTAACCCCAGCTGACCTACAACGGGTTTATCAAGCCTGAATACCCAGTCAGCCCTTAATACATATCCAAACGGCGCAATGAAATTCAATCCTATACCTGCACCGGAATAAAACCGCTTATTCAGAATGCTTTCATTTTTATACCAAACCGTGCCGATATCATAAATTATTGTAAAATACAGCCCGTGCCTCAGGTCAAGGTTTTTTATTATCGGAAGATCTTTTACGATCATCATATCCCTGCCTTTAATATACCTGGGTTTAACTACCGGTATCCTTATTTCATTATATACAGTAAAAACATCATCACCTTCATAAGCCTTTCCTTTCCACCCGCGCACATAATCTTCACTGTATCCAAGGTATTCATGGTTATATACAGGTATTACCGGACCGATTGCAAGGCTGGTATATAATTTTGATGCAACTGTGATATAATAATGTTTAGTAAAGTTAACCGGAATAAAGCTTTGGTTTTCAACTGTAAACCTTCCGAAATTTATTTCTTCATCAATAAAACCGTATCGTTCGTAAAATGTTTTAAACAGTAAACCTTTTGTAGCATATTCGTAAATATCACGGGTATCATAAGATATACCCCCGCCGAGAATTAAAAATCTGTCTATACCGTCTTTTGAAAGCGTTCTGCCTTCGGCATATTCCGTTACTTTAAGATAATTATACCTGAAAGTTGAATGAACAGAAAAATGCCTCCCGAAATATCTACCTATATTAATTTCAGCTTTATACTGAATATTATCATAGTTCTTTTCGTTATACAGTATCGTATTAGTACCGCTTTCCCTTCCAACTGCTTCAAGGCTTCTGTTGCGCTGGCGCTGCCATGATCCACCCAGCCCCAGGAACAGGTGCAGTTTATCTCCAATCCATGGTATATGATAATTTAAACTGACCGAAGGATTATAAAAAACCCTGAAACCTGCATTCAGCCTTTCGTTCCTGCCCCGGAAATTATCCCATCTTAAATTCATACTTAACCAAACCTTTTTCCATTCTCCTTCTTCAATCCCGGCATTTGGTAACGGAAGGATATACCACCGTTCCTGGACATCAACATTCAGCGCAATTTCCTTTTCGCCTGTTGGAATTGGTATTACATCAACCCGCGTAAATAATGCGAGGTTGTAAATATTCAACAGGTCATTTGAATATTTTTCCAGCGTGAATTTTCCGCCTTTTTTAAGGGACATTTCACGGGTAATGATATATGGTTTGGTTATTTTATTGCCGCTTACGATAATGCTGTTTACTTTCAGGTTCATTGAATCAATTTTAAGGGCATTTTCTTCAAACTGTTTTTTAAGCGAATCATTTACCTCATCACCGTACGGGTCAGGCTCCGGCTGTGAATTTATACTGTTAATTAATATTAATGTAAGAGTAAATAATGATAATATTTTTAATGTTTTATATATCAAATTGTAATTTTTTAAAGGTTGTATTTCCTTTTAAGTTCAAGTGCCTGGGGATAGTTGGGTATGGCTTTCAGTGAAAGCTCTATATACTTTTTAGCATCTTCATTTCTTCCTGCACTTAAAAGGTATGCTGCCGATGCTGTAAGCATCATTGCATACGATGTCATCAATGTTTGATGATAATAATCTTTTGGAGGTGCAGGTATAAAAGTAAAATCATAGATATTATATTCTTTTACCTGATTGTTAATTATTTCAGTCTTTGGCACTAACCTGAA
>LLZO01000041.1 GCA_001567545.1 Candidatus Tepidiaquacellales bacterium OLB5 | reverse complement strand
ATTTTACGTCTGCAAATTGAGGGTTATTTGCAAAACTGCTGAAAAATTTTGGTTAAGCTTTATTTATTTTAAGGCTATAGCAGTTACCACATCGGTTCATCTAAAAAGGTATAAAATTATTGAATGAGAATTTTTACAGGTTCTTTATTTAGCCGTATTATAAAATATTCCACCACCTCCCTTTTAACATGCATTATTATGTATGGCGGATTTGCCACAGCCGACGACGACATAAATAAATATACAAACGTTGGAAACATAGGATTAACAGTAACAAACTTCGGTACAATAGGCCACGGTTTCACTTTATGGCCGGGTCAGCCTTCGCTTGAATATCCAAAAGGTTCACAGATCGAGCATTTGTTCGATGGCGGCCTGTGGATAGGCGGCAAAAAAAACGGTGTAATAAGAGTTACTACAGGAGCAATAGATGCATCATCATCCAACCGCGGTGAAGGTTTTGAATACACTAATGCAGCAGGACAGATCATAACACAGCGGTCATCGCTGTTAACATCGCCATATTATTCACAGCTTGCAGTTTCTCACCAGGATTTTATCTGCGAATACACCGATACTGCAACAACGATCGGCGGACAGCTGATTGTAAATCACAATCCATTAGGATTAAAAATCATCCAGTCATCATACTGCTGGAACTATCCCTATGCAGATTTTTTCGTCATTATGCGATACAGGATAATCAATATCGGCTACAGGGGTGATACTTCGCCAATTGACAGTGTTTTTACCGGTATGTGGACTGACCTTGTAGTAAGAAATACACAGATAACACGTCCGGGCGGTTCATCATTTTATACCAAAGGGGGCAACGGATGGGATTCACTCTATAATATGGGTTATGAATTTGATGCCACGGGCGATGTAGGATATACAAACAGTTATGTGGGGATAAAGTTTTTGGGTTCAACTCCATACGGCAGAACAATGGCAGATACGCTGCCGACCGGCAGAAATTTTGTATCATGGCAGTTCCGTAATACAGTAGACCCTACATACTTTGCACCTTTAACCGATGCAGACGGTACCAATTTAGGAAGATACAGCAAGATGAACGGCTATTTTACTGCCGGAGTCAAAATGAATTCAACCATAAACAGCCAGATAAAGCAGCCTTCAAACAGGTCAGTTTTGGTTTCAAACGGTCCCTATACAACACTTAACTATTTAGATACACTTGAAGTTGTATTCGGAGTAATTTGCGCAAAAAAAACCGGCAACGACCCGCAGAGCTGGGATTCTTCATACCAGCGTACAGAACTTAGAAGCCATGCAGACTGGTGCCAGAAAGCATATAACGGCGAAGATAAGAACGGAAACGGCAGGCTTGACCCGGGTGAAGATATAAACGGGAACGGAATTTTAGACAGGTATTTGCTGCCTTCGCCGCCTAACCAGCCGATAACAAAGATCATAAATGATAATAACAAAGTAACAGTTTACTGGGCAGCAAATGCTGAAAGCAGCATTGATCCTATTTCATTAAAACAGGATTTTGAAGGATACAGGATCTACAGGACAAATGCGGGGGCAGATATTGACCCGACTACTCCCCTGCTTTCATCATTTATTCTTAACGGAGATTTTGACAGTATTAATAATATAGGCAACAATACCGGATTCAATTTTATTAAGCTTCCTCAGGCAATTACATTTCCCAATGATCCAAATCAGTACTGGTACAGGTTTGAATACAATAACCAGTTAAGGGGCTGGCAGTATGTTTATGCATTAACTGCATATGATAAAGGCGATACTGCAAATGATCTGGAATCGCTGGAATCAAGCCTGCTTTCAAATTCATACCGGATAATACCGGGCACAGGCTCGCTTGAAGATGAAGCAACACCTATCGGGGTTTACCCGAATCCATATTATGTTAATGCTGCGTGGGACGGTTTGCAGGAACGGGAAAGAAAGATTTATTTCTTTAACCTGCCTGAGCTTGCCGAAATTACAATTTACACTGTAGCCGGCGATGTTGTTGACCGTTTTACGCATGATGCGCGCAGTTATACAGGAAGCGATATACAGTGGTTCAAAACATTTGCAGACGGAACGCAGATCCTTGCAGGCGGCGAGCATGCATGGGACCTGATAAGCAGGGATGACCAGGCAATTGCAACGGGGCTGTATTTATTTACGGTTAAGAACCAGAAGACTGGATTTATAAAAAAGGGCAAGTTCCTGGTGATAAAGTGATTTATCACTGAAGGTGTAAATATAATATAATTCCCCTCTTGAGAGGGGTGCGGCTTTAGCCGCGGGGTGTGTAAAAGAAAACGTTCCGCAATAATACAGTCATGAAATAAAAAGGGGTGCGTTTATGGCAAAAAGAAAAATATTACCATACAACCCAAAGCTAAAAGTAATTGCCCGAAATTTAAGGAAACAGGGCATCTTATCAGAAGTAATATTATGGAATGAGCTAAAAGCCAAAAAGCTTGGATATGATTTCCACAGACAAAAACCGATTGATGAATATATAGTAGATTTCTATTGCTCTGAATTAGAATTGGTTATAGAAATTGACGGTTCTTCACACAGTGAAAAGTTTGAAAAAGATTCAGAAAGGCAAAAGAGATTAGAGAGTTTTGGATTAAAATTTTTAAGATTTTATGATGGAGATGTAAGATTCAATATTGAGGGTGTTATCGCAAGTATCTTAGGCTGGATAGAAGAACACACCCCGTCACCGCCTCCGGCGGTGCCACCCCTCTCGAGAGGGGAATTAAAAGCGGATTAAGAAAATTAAACTATACTAACATGAAAAAAATATTACCATATCTTGCAGCATTTGTTATGATAGCTGCAGTTGGTTTCTACTTTTTATACACAACAACTATAATGGTTGTGCAGACCGTACCGAATGATTCACTTGCAATCGGTCATGACAGGTCATTAAAAGCCGGAGATACAGTTACTTTTACAGCAAGAGTAGTAGCCCCGCCGCTTGTAAAAGCCGGAATTGATAACAGGGTATTGTTAAGGGGAACTACGTCAAGAACGGCATATTTGCAGGATACTTCAAATGCATTATTCGGCGGAATAATTGTACGGCAGGGCAGTGTAACAGCAAACACACAATTCACAACACTTGATACCGGAGCTAAAGTCATAGTAACCGGTATTGTTGGAGAGTTTCCTGATATAATTTCATCAGGGGCAACACAAATAGCACTTGATACAACATTAATAGTTACTGAGCTTCCCACAATTAAAAAGCGTCCTGTACCAATAAATGTAAATATTTCTGATTTTGATTCACTTGGAACGATAAAATTTTTATCAGGTGAAAAATATGAAGGTATGTATGTACAGATAAATAATGTGACAGTAGGTCCCCAGAGTCCGCTGGGAGCAAGAAACATCAGGTCACTTCTTGATGCGCAGGGAAACAAAATATATTTAAGGGATTTTTCAAATTTCTTTTCAGTATCGCCTAATGATACAGGATTCCCGGTTTGGACGCCGCCATCAATAGGAGCAACTGTAACTTCTATAAGAGGTGTAATTATTAACAGTGCGTATGCAGATGCAAACGGCGGGTTATACGGTTATGTTATTGTTCCAATATATCCAAATGACCTTACAATGGGTAATACTCCCCCGTTCATCAGCAGTGTATCAAGGAACCCCGGAATACCCAAACCTGCAAATACTGTACAGGTAAATGCAGTAATTACCGATACACTTGATAAGCCTCTTTCGGTGGATAGCTGCCAGTTATTTTACAGGATTAACAGGGGTTCCTATACCAGGCTTCATATGAATCCGTCAGGAAATATTTATTCTGCAACAATGCCGGCACAGCCGCTTGGAACTCTGGTAGAGTATTTTATAAAAGCAAAAGATAATCTTGGGGCAACAAGACTGAATCCATCGGATACATCACGCTCAACTTATTTTTATTATGTAAGGAACAGCGATACTATGACTATCAGGGATGTACAGTATACGCCAAACAACGGAGGATTTTCAGCCTATAATGGCTACACAGTTACAACAGAAGGAATAGTTACTGCTGATACATCTGACATACCGGCATTTTCTTTTACAGGTGAAGGCGGTACACAGACTTCCCCCCGCAGGGTTATAATACAGGATCCGAATATAGCAGGAGGCTGGGCAGGAATATGGATTGATGGTAATCCAACAGACCCGATGGTAAAAGGCAACAGGGTAAGAGTTACCGGTCAGGTTAGCGAAACAAACGGTATGACAAGGATTATTGTGGCTACTCCTGGTGATATCCAGGTCCTTCAGACAGGACAGCCGCTTCCGGCATTTACAGTATTAACACCGGCAGTTGTAGCAGATAATAAAATAGACGGTGATACCACAGCTGAAAAATATGAAAGCATGCTGATAAGATTTGCGACTCAAAGCGTAATTTCATGTGTAAATGCTGCATCTAGTTCCGGCTGTACAAGTGAATTCCCGGTACCCGATACATCATTCAGAAGGAATTTCGGCGAAATACTTGTAGTTTACCCCGGCGAAAATATTGAAGCAAGAATTGAACTTCAGGACGGAAATCATGATAAAGTAAACGGATGGGACAGAAATAAAGCCAATTATTATAATCCCTCACTTCCCGGCTCACTTATGTGGAAGTGGGACGGGATATCTTCGCTGCAGGGTGTGCTCTATTATGCATTCGGCAAATACAAAATGGTACCCAGAACAAATGCTGATTTCGGTACTGTAATTGCAGTAGAACCTATAAATGAAATTGCAACACAATTTTACCTGAAGCAGAATTATCCGAACCCGTTCAATCCGGTTACCAATATAATTTACAACCTGCCTGTTGAAGCAGAGGTATCATTAAAGATATACAATCTGCTTGGACAGGAAGTAAAAACAATTGTAAGCGGTATTCAGAACCGCGGCAGACATGAAGTAATGTTTAATGGAAGTGATCTTGCATCAGGAATGTATATATATGTGATTGAAGCCAATACATTCGAAGGCTCTAAGTTCCGCGAAGTAAAGAAAATGGTGCTGGTGAAATAGGTAAGGCAAAAGTAAAAAATCAAATGGCAAAAATGATATTTTGATTTATGCCGTACTTCCCAAAGGGGAAGGTAAGTTGAATAATAGAGATGTTAAATTTTATTTACTTAGTTTTGATTTAAGCGTTAAAGGGTGGATTGAAGAACACACCCTCCCGCCATGGCGGGACAAGCTGTCACCGCCTCCGGCGGTGCCACCTCTCTCTAGAGGGGAATTTTTACTTAATAACAAATGAGATTTAAAAATATTAAATATTATATAATAATTTTTATCAGTGCAGCTGTTATGTACAGCTGCACTGAAGTACCTGAAGGAGTTAATACCAATTCACCTCCAGAGACATTTTTATCATTGTTTCCGGATAGTATCATTTCACCGCATATTACAAGGATAAAAATAACATGGTGGGGTGATGACCCTGACGGACTGGTGGCGGGCTACAGGTTTTCGTTTGACAGCACTAACTGGACATATTCAGAAGGCAATGATTCGACCTTCCAGCTTGTGATTGTTGGCAATGACAGTACATTCCGATTTTGGGTAGCTGCAGTTGATGACAAGGGTAATATAGACCCGACACCTGCTACAAATCTTTATCCTGTTTTCAATTCACCGCCCAGTGTTAGTTTTAATGCCGGAACAGAAATTCCTGATACTTCATTTACCGTTGGTATATTTTCATGGACAGGAACAGACCCGGACGGGAATAATTCCATAAGCAAATACTATTGGGCATTGAATGATACCAGTACCTGGAATGAGCTTCCGGGAACTGCAAATTCATTAACAGTCAGAGAGAACAGCGGGCTTATACCTAATTCTAACAACAAATTATATTTAAAGGTTAAAGATATTGCAGGAACTTTCAGCCCGGTTGTTACAATGCCGGACAGCACTGATACCTGGTATGTACGGCAGCCGCAGGGCAGTATTTTGCTTATAGATGATTACCCGGCTTCAATACTTGATAATGCTGCTGCTGCTATATTCTACCAGAACGCCCTCGATACATTCGGTGTATACAGCAGGCTAGATATAAAAACCTCCGGCGGAGCAAACCTGCCAAAGATCGTGTCTATGTTTACTGAAACATTAAAGCTGTTCCAGTGTGTAGTTTGGTATGCAAACCGCGGGAATGCAAATATTGATAATGCCAATTTTGACCTGGCTCAGCAGACCCTGCCATATTATCTGGCAGCAGGCGGAAAAGTATTTTTTTCAACCGGATTTCCGAATGCAATTGAGCAGCAGGGCAGCATTATTAATTTTGCGCCAATAGATAGTGTTACAAATTACCAGGCAAATTTACCGTTTCAAACACAGATAATAGTCGTTGACAGCAATTACCCGCTGCTTGAAGCCGGCTCTCCTGCCCCGGATGCAGTAAGAGGTATAAGATACGGTAATACTGCTTCAGTGGTTTACAGGATCCCATTTAACCCGCCATATGACCCGGCCCAGCTAACCGTATGCATAAAAGATGCAGCAGTAAATACCAAAGTTGTATTTTTATCATTACCTTTAAACAGAATGAACGGAAATGGAAATGCTGCACAGTTTCTAAGAAGAGTACTTGGAGCAGATTTTAATATTCATAATTAATTTATGAACAGAATTTTTTACATATTATTCTTAACACTTTTATTTTCCGCAGGGGCTGTTTACAGCCAGAACGGGTCAATATCGGGTATTATTGCAGATTCATCTAAAAATCCCCTGCCCGATGTTAATGTTAAGATAAAGGGAAGCTATATAGGCACCGCATCTGATATTGACGGCAAGTATACACTTGCAGGTGTGCCTGAAGGCGAATATACTATTTCGGTTTCATCCATCGGTTATAAAACCGTTGAATACACCGGCATAAAGGTTAAGAAAAATGAAAATACTGAGCTTAATATTACACTCAGCACTTCATCATTCACAGTTGGTGAAGAAATTCTTGTTGTCGGCGAGCGTCCTCTGCTTGATATCGAGCAGACTGAAAGTAAACATGTAATAAATTCCAAGGATATTGAATCAAAGATAGTTGAAAATGTTGTTGATGTTGTTACTCTTCAGCCGGGCGTAATAAAGCAGGATGATGCTTTGTTTATCCGCGGCGGCAGAAGCGATGACAACTCATTTTTGCTTGACGGTGTTAGCGTGCAGGATCCGCTTGCAGGTACGGGCTTCGGGCTGCAGCTTTCAGCGCAGTCACTTGAAGAAGTAGAGGTAATAACCGGCGGGTATAATGCAGAATACGGGCAGGCTACTTCGGGGGTTGTAAATGTTAAGACAAAAGACGGCGCTTATGATAAGTATGGAATAAATTTATCATACAAAAGGGATAATTTAGGGTTTAATAAAGATTCACGTTCATCTTTCAACACAGAAATTTTCGAAGCAAATTTCAGCGGCCCTGAGCCTGTTACAAAATATATATTCAAAAAGCTGCTGGGTATTAAGCTTCCGGGTACTATCACATTTTTCGGAAACTTCTTTATGAACATTTCCGACGGGTTCACATCGGTTGCAGGAATTACCGATGATAACTTCCCCGGTTATAAATCAAAACAGCTTTATTCATCGATATTCAAAGGAACAAAATTTGCGCCCAGGCAGAACAACAACTGGTACTGGCTTGCAAAAGGCACATGGAAGCTGAGGGAAAACATGAAGCTCACATATTCATGGAACCAGTCAGTTGCAATTAACCAGAACAGCCAGAGCCTTCAGACAAACCTTGAATATGTTGAACCTGACCCGGGCTACCAGTATAATTTCCAGGAAATACTGGATAATGCCAATACATACACTCACCTTAATATTTTCAACAGCATCGGGTGGGAGCATGCTATAGGCACAAAAACATTCTACGAGCTTAAGCTTACAAAATATTTCACACAGCTTAGGGTTGATGCAAACGGTTTGAACTGGGACCAGTACACTGAACCGCAGGATATAATAAAGCCGCCTTTTATTTATTATCAAACAGGCGATACAAACAATCCGTACGGAATAATTCCCGGTGACGGGTTCTTTGATGTGGGAAATGCATATACATGGCATGACCATTTTGTAAATGAATACCGCTTAAAGCTTGACCTGAGCCATACATTCAACCCGAAGAACCGCTTTAAAGCAGGTATTGAAGCGGCATACCAGGATATGCAGCTAATAGATATTTACAAGCCGTGGATAGGTACTTTCGGGTTAAACAATGATGCATACAGGGTTTACCCGATGTTCGGCGCATTATATGCGCAGGATAAGATCACATTCAAGGGGATGATACTTAACTTCGGATTAAGGTTCGATTACTGGTTCCCCGGCAAGCTTGTTGATGATGCTATAAATAATCCGAATGCAGTTACAATTCCCGAAGAAGTAAAGAAACAGTATATGGAAGATACCAACGAGCTTTTCGGGAGGAGGTGGAAAGGCAGACTGTCTCCCCGAATAGGTATCTCTCACCCTATTACAGATAACCAGACCTTATTTTTCAGCTACGGGCATTTTTCCAAACGCCCCAAACCGCAGTTTGTTTATGCAAAGATAGGCAATGTAAGCTCAAAGTCATCATTTCAGAAGTTCGGGAACCCGAACCTTAACCCTGAAACAACCGTGAGCTATGAGCTTGGCCTGCGCAACCAGTTCACAAATGATGACGTGCTGACGATCACAGCGTATTACAAAGATATCTACGATTATGTTGCAACGGTTTCAGCAAGGATAAATGACCCCAGGTTTGCCGGACAGAGCTTTATAACTTATGTTAACCAGGATTATACAAAATCACGCGGCATTGAACTGGATTTCAAGAAGCGAATCGGTAAATGGTTCAACGGAAATATCAATGCAACTTATTCGATAGCAACAGGAAAAAGCTCCTCACCTGACCAGGGCTACCTTGTTGCAACAGGCGGTGCATTTGAAACTATCGGTGAAAATTATTTAAGCTGGGACAGGCCGCTTCAGGTAAGTGCAAATGCGAGCTTTTATTTTTCTAAAGGTACGGGAATTTTCGGGTTCGGTAAGAATATTGCAGATGATATTTCATTCAAGTTCCGCGCATTCTTTCAGTCAGGCAAGCGTTACACGCCGCAGATACTTGTTGGATATTTAAGCGACGGCAGGCCTGAATATGAAAGCGATATCGATAATCCTTTAAGCAAGCTTGCTGCAAACTGGTTCTGGATGGATATGAGCATTGATAAGTATTTCAGGTTCAAAGGTATGCGGCTTACTTTATCTTTTGAGGTATCAAATATATTCAATATAAAAAATGCAGCAATAATTAATCCGGTAACCGGAAAAGCATATGAATACGGTGACCCGACACCGAACGGGTGGAACGACCCGTTATATCCTGACCTGCAGGCGCCGCTTTCACCGTATCCGTATAACCCGGCAAGATATTTAACGCCAAGGCAGATGAGGTTCGGGATTTCATTCCAGTATTAATAGTGTATTGAATGAAATTAGGAATTACGAATAAAGTTTAGAGTTAATAAGTTTTGTAAGTTAATAAGTTAGTAAGTCTGGTAAGTTTGTGAGTTTGGTGTGTTTATAAGTTTAATTATTTTGTGTTGTTGCCACGACCTTTAGGTCGTGGATAAAAGAACAAAACAATATACGGGCTTCTCCGAAGGAGTGCCTTCGGCAAGCCC
>LLZO01000040.1 GCA_001567545.1 Candidatus Tepidiaquacellales bacterium OLB5 | reverse complement strand
TTGTTTTCCATGAAAACCTCAGAAAATATAATTAGCGATTATTTCAGTAATTTAGAATTTACCTTAAAATCTTATAAAAAGCATTTATCCAGTATTTTTGATAAATCAAGCATATTAATTACACCTGACCAATGGCAGGTTCTGGATATTATTGTTAATCATAAAGATATAAAATATTCGGAAATAGCAGTAATTTCCGGCAAAGATATTGCCAGCGTAAACCGGATAATCGATCTATTAAATCAAAAAGGGTATGTTTCCCGCCAAACCGATCCCAATAACAGGCGGAGGGTAATACTAGGAGTAAGCAATGACGGAGTTAAAATTCACAAACGCGCCGGTGAGTTAATAAATATTGAATCCAAAAAGTTGCTTGACGGCTTTAAGGAAAAAAGAATTATAAAAGCAGGTAAAGATGTTTAAAAAAATAATTAAGAAGTGCGGATAAAAGTAAAATAAAATCTATAGATTGTTTACAATAGGTTTGTTAAATTTAAAACATGTTAGAAAAAATAAATATTGAGCCTCTACCTAATGAATTACCCAGCGATTTTGCCGACCGATGCGGACAACAGTACAGTGAAAAAGTTACACAGGAGTACAAGAAAGTTAACGGGCAATTTTTTACACCGCTTCCCATAGCGCGGTTAATGGCGGGTTATGCGGAGCGGACAGAGAAAAAAATCAATATATTAGATCCAGGAGTTGGGGCAGGAGTACTCATTTGCGCTATAACAGAACAATTAGTTGTCAATACCTGTATTGAAGAATTATGCATAGCGTGTTACGAAACTGACAAAAACTTAATTAATGTAGTAACTAATGTATTCACTTATTTACAGAACTGGGTACAAGCTAACGGCAAAAAATTTATTTTTAATATTTTTAATGATGATTTTATCTTATCAAATTCATTAACGCTAAATGGCAGCTGCGGAGAAAAATTTGATTTAATAATAACAAATCCGCCCTTTTTTAAAATACCAAAAGAAGATATAAGAACAAAAGCTGCAAGTGAGTTTGTAAGCGGGCACGCTAATATATACGCTTTATTTATCGGTATTTCGCTTACGCTTTTAAAAAATAAAGGACAGATAATTTTTATTAGTCCCCGAAGCTTTGCATCCGGCAACTATTTTAAAGCTTTCAGATCAAAATTATTCAGCTTAGTTCAGGTAAAAAACATACATTTGTTCGATTCCAGAACCGATACTTTTGACCGGGATAAAGTACTGCAGGAGTTGGTAATCATTTCGGCAACAAAGGAAAAAATTAACCCCGAGAAAAAGGTAAATATTTCTTCATCAGATGGTTTACACGATATCAAAACTCCCTTTGTTAATTCATTACCTTTACATGATATTATAGAAATTCATTCAAAGGAAAAAATTCTGCATCTGCCGGTTAATAAAACTGAAATCAACATATTGGAAATTACTGAGGGGTGGAACAACAAACTAACTGATTTTAATATACATATTTCAACTGGACCTGTTGTATCTTTCAGGGCAAACGGATATATAAAAAGTAATATAAACGATGCAGACAACTGTGTTCCGCTATACTGGCTTCATAATGTTACGAAAATGAAAATTGAATGGCCTAAAGTGTATAAAGAAAAAGGGCAATATATTGTAGAAAACGAATATTCAAGAAATCTTTTAATAAAAAATAAAAACTACATATTTCTTCGCAGATTCAGCACAAAAGATGATAAAAGCAGGTTAATTGCAGCGCCTTATTATTATGAAAATAATTTCAACTTTATTGGCGTAGAAAATAAACTAAATTATATTTATAAAATAAACGAAAATTTTGAAAAAAATGAAATGCTGGGTTTATGTGCATTATTAAATAGTGAATTTTATGATATTTATTTTCAAACATTTAATGGTAATGTAAATGTAAGTGCTACCGAACTTAGAGAAATGAAGTTTCCTCCAATGGAAAT
The DNA here is from genome assembly GCA_001567545.1 of Candidatus Tepidiaquacellales bacterium OLB5. Classification (GTDB taxonomy): domain Bacteria; phylum Bacteroidota; class Ignavibacteria; order Tepidaquicellales; family OLB5; genus OLB5. The sequence goes on along the minus strand of LLZO01000040.1, from coordinate 1,247 downwards.
AATAAAAAAAATAGGCATAGAAATAATGCTAAACTATGATCTATCGCTTGCGAGTTTAAATTCAATTGTAAACCAATATCTGGAATTAGAGAATATTTTAGTGTGAGTAAAATTAAAGAAGCAAAAGAAATCTTAAAACAAATGGGTTTTCCTTTAAGCCAGCAAAATGAAATGTCGGCTTTAACCTTATTAGCTTTATGCAATCTTAAAAAAAACGATTCCTGGGTGGATGTATCTAAAATCAGCTTAGGTGTATCTAATGGAATTATGGGTTTTGCTAAAGAGCATTATAAAATAAGATATGCGCCTAATACTAGAGAAACTTTCAGAAGAAATGTTTTACATCAATTCGTACAAGGCGGATTAGCTGTTTATAATCCCGATAACCCAAATTTACCTGTGAATAGCCCTAAAGCTCATTATTCAATTTCCAATGAAGCTTTAAACTTATTAAAATATTTCAATTCACAAAAATGGGATGAAAAATTAACAGAGTACCTTAAAAATAAAGGAACTTTGATAAAAAAATACGAAAAGGAACGATATTTTAAAAAAATACCACTTACTATAAGCGGGAAAAAGATTTTTTTATCTCCAGGCAATCATAATGTTTTACAGAAAGATATTTTAACAGAATTTGCTCCAAGATTTATTAAACAAGGTGTTTTGCTATATCTTGGAGATACAGAGGAAAAAAATTTATACATAAATGCAGAATTATTGTCTAAATTTAATATACCAATAGATAAACATAGTAAATTACCTGATGTTGTTATATATGATAAAAGTAATGGCTGGTTATTTTTAATTGAGGCTGTAACATCACATGGTCCAATGTCGCCAAAACGAATAATCGAAATTGAAAAATTGCTTAAAAAATGTAAATTAGGTAAAGTATTTGTAACAGCATTTCCCGATTTTAAAACATTTACAAAATATTCTCGTAATTTAGCCTGGGAAACCGAGGTTTGGCTTGCAGAAGCAAAAGATCATATGATACATTTTAATGGTGATAAATTTTTTGGTCCCAGATAATTTTAAATTGCGGATAGCTTTACCGAGGGATTTCCCCGAAATAATAAAAATGTATAAAAATACTGTCCGCACTGTTAACGCAAAGGATTACACCCCTTCTCAAATTGAAGTATGGGCTGAAGGCGCTGAAAACAAGGCCCGGTGGGAGTCTGCAATCAATGAACAATACTTTGTGCTTGCAGAAGATAACACACCCCTTCCGTCTGATCAAA
>LLZO01000039.1 GCA_001567545.1 Candidatus Tepidiaquacellales bacterium OLB5 | reverse complement strand
TGCAGTACAGCTTGTTGGGTTCAGGGGGTTTTTTGTTAAAATAATGATGGTCTGCATGAGCAAAATTACTTGAAGGACTTTCAGGCTCACCCGGCGGTGTTGCTCCTGTTATCCATGCTGCCCAGTTTGATTTTGTTGTAAAGCTTGTCCCACCATTAATTGATTTAACCGCATCAATTGTGCCGACAATAATCTGGTTCGGATCATTTGCTTTAACTATATGTCCGTTGTTAAACCACCCCTGGTTGCCAATAGGTACTCCTGTGGTTTTTAAAGTCCAGTTTATTCCTGCATCTGTGCTTGTATAATATCCAACATATGAAAGATCATTTGTAACACTGGCATAAACAAAATTAGGATTGCCTTTATATAATTCAATAGTTGTTTTGCCTGTCCAGTTTGCAGGAAGGCCGCCCGTAAGCTTGGTCCATGATGTTCCGGCATTTGTTGTTTTATAAATTCCTGTATTGGCATTTGGCACATTGTTCGTTAAGTTGCCTACTGATATATAAAGCACGCTTGTATCAACCGGGTTAATTTCCATATCAACTACCATCTGGTAATTTATTACCTGGAACCATGTTGAACCTGCATTAATAGATTTCCATACACCTTCGCTCGTTGCTGCATATACTGTATTGCGGTTTTTGGGATTCAGCAGCACGCGCCATACACCCCGCTGGTTATTATATGACCAGTCAAGCGACTTAACCCAGTTAGCGCCGCCATTGGTTGTTTTAAGAATTCCGATACCGTACATACCGCGTGTAACGCGAATATCAACTCCGTTGTAAGAATACTGGTAACCGTAATTTTCGCCTGTACCTATGTACATTACGTTTGGACTGGCCGAATCAATTGCAATAGAGCTTACTGCAAGCGATGGATATCCGGTTTCTATCCTCTGCCAGGCATTAGCTCCAAGACCGCCTGTTGTTGATTTCCACAAACCGCCTGAAGCTGAGCCCATATATAATGTGGCTGTATCAACCGGGCTGAATTCCATACACAGGCTTCTTCCGCCTATGTTATTTGGTCCGATAGATGTCCATTGAGTCGGGGAATCGTATACTGCATCAAAATTCTGAATTGTTTTGGAGTGTTCAAATCCGCGGAAGAATTTATCCTGCGGAATGTCTGTATCCGGAAATGACCTTGCTTCATTAAAAAATTGCAGCGACTGCATTACACCCGAAGGTTTTGTTACATCCTTTTGTTTTTCAGGATGCCTTTTGCCGTGTTCATCAACGGTTATTTCCTGGGTTCTGAACGGGCTGATAAAAAAGTAAAATACAATTACAGCTAAAAATAAAAATGCGCCTGAAAGGAATATGTATTTATTTTTCATGTTACTTATCATAAATTGATGTACTTTTTGACTGGTTGTCTAATAATAATGCTTAAAGGATAAATTTACAATTGAATAAATTTATAAAAATTAACGCTAAAGGTTAGCTTTTTTGATGAGCAAGCTCCCTTAAAAACTGCCAGTTATATAAACCTGCATCATGCCCGTCTTTCCATTTAAGCTGAATGGCATAATTCCCGGTAATTTCTGCTTTTTCAAGCAAAAATGATTCCTCGGTAAGTGGTTTTTGGTTCTGCGGTACATATTTATAAAGCAGTACTTCTTCACCGCTGCACTCTGCGCACGGGCAGTGAAGCCTGAGCTGCCTTGCAGTAATATCATACTCAAAACCGTCATCAAAGCTTATATGAAATGAAATATTATCAGGGTTTCGTTTAAATTGTGTAAGTATCATAAATATTTTAACTCATTTCCAGCATTTTTTGTATAGGCTTCAAAGCCTTTTGTCTTATTTCTTCATCAAGAATAATTTCAGGTTTACCTTCTTTCATACAGAGATAAAGTTTCTCCATTGTATTTAGCTTCATATAGGGACATTCATTGCACGAACAGTTTGCCTCCGGCGGGGCGGGAATAAATTTCTTCGAAGGCGAAGCCTTCTGCATCTGGTAAATTATTCCTTCTTCAGTTGCAACAATAAACTCATTTGCCGGATTTTCTTTGGTAAACTTCAGCAATGCGCTGGTTGAGCCTATAAAATCAGCCCGGTTAAGAACAGGTTCTTCGCATTCAGGATGTGCAATCAGCAATGCTGCCGGATTTTCTGTCTTAAGCTCTATAATCTTTTTATCACTGAAAGTTTCATGCACAATGCAGCTTCCTTCCCAAAGCAGCATATCACGCCCGGTTTTTTTGATGATATACCTTCCCAGGTTTTTATCCGGCGCAAATATTATCTTTTGTTCCTTCGGAAGCTGTTCAACTATTTTAACTGCATTTGATGATGTGCAGATAATATCGCTTAAAGCCTTAACTGCTGCAGAGCAGTTTATGTAACTTATTACCAAATGGTCAGGATGTGCTTCACGGAATTCTTTGAACAACGGCGCAGGGCAGCCTTCTGCCAGGGAGCAGCCTGCATTCAGATCAGGCAGCAGAACTTTTTTTGAAGGATTAAGTATCTTGGCAGTTTCTGCCATAAAATGAACCCCTGCAAAAACTATTACATCTGCTTTTGTTTCGGCTGCACGGCGTGATAGCTCCAGTGAATCACCTATATGATCTGCAAGGTCCTGAATTTCTGACTCCTGGTAATAATGAGCAAGTATAACTGCATTCAGCTTTTTCTTAAGCTCAATAATTTCTTCTTCCGGATTTAATGGAGCTAAATCAATGACGGGTTTATTTAATGTTGTATCCATTTTACAATAGCTTTAAAAAATCATCTAAATTCAATCGGGCTTGTTTCAAAATATGAGATAAAGTAGATCGTTTCACCGGTTTATGAGCAGGTACAGTAATTTTTAAAATATCATTATCCAATCGTTTCTGCAATCTTATATGACTTCCCTTCTGCCTGACAATAATCCAGCCATTCCTTTGTAGAGCAGAAATAATCTTAAAATATGGCAATACGGGGACTTTACTCACAAAACAAGTTCTTTTGTTTCTACGCCTTCTTTTAAAATCATTTCATCATCTACCGGATCAAGATACAATTCAATCGCTTCTTTAATGTTGGCTTCAGCTTCTTCTTTATTTTCGCCTTCACTTATGCATCCCGGAAGGATGGAACATAAACTGTAAATCCGCCATCATCGCTGGGTTCAAATACAATTTTGAGTTTCATATTAATGTATTTATTAATTTAATATTTCTGAATTTCGGGGTCTATCCTGTCATGCCAGGCATAAATTCCCCCAAGCAGGTTTTTACGTTCTTATAACCGGCATTATCCCTTAAAAATAAAGTTACATGATGGCTTCTGTTGCCGGTACGGCAGTAAACAATTATTTCAGTGTTTTTATCCGCCGGAAGTTCATCTATCCTTTCAGGCAGCTGGCTCATCGGGATAAGTACACCGCCAATTGAAGCAATGTTTGACTCATATTTCTCCCTTACATCAAGAAGAAAATATTTTCCCCGGCATCGATGCGTTTTTTGTACTCTTCAACTGTAATTTCCATTTCGTTATGATCGGTCATTTTATCATTTTTATTGTTATTGCAGAATAGTTCATAATCAATTAATTCAGTAATCAGCGGATCATTGCTGCAAACGGGGCATGCCTCGTCTTTTGCAAATTTAACTTCGCGGAACTTCATATTCAGTGCATCAATAAGTAACAGCCGCCCGGTAAGAAGCTCACCCTTTCCTATAATATATTTAATTACCTCGTTTGCCTGCAAACTGCCAATTATTCCCGGAAGTACACCAAGCACACCTCCATCTGCGCAGTTTGGCGTATCTCCTTGCGCAGGCGGCTCCGGGTAAAGGCAGCGGTAACACGGACCGTTTTGCGGGTCAAAAAATGAAACCTGTCCGTCAAACCTTAATATGCTTCCGTAAACAAAAGGTTTTCCAAGTATTACACATGCATCATTCACCAGGTAACGCGACGGGAAATTATCGGTTCCGTCTGCAATTACATCATAATGTCTTATTATTTCCCGTGCATTTTCACTTGTCAGCCTTACATTATGCACAACTATATCAATATTCGGATTTATTTCATTCAGCCTCTGTGCCGCCAGCTCTGTTTTTAAATGACCAACATCATTGGTTGAGTACAATATCTGCCTTTGCAGATTGGTGTAACTGAGATTATCAAAATCAAGAATACCTATTGTTCCAACACCTGCAGCAGCCAGATACATTGATATTGGCGAACCAAGTCCGCCTGCGCCTATTACAAGAACTTTTGCTTCTTTAAGCTTAAGCTGCCCTTGTTCACCAACTTCGGGAATAACGAGGTGCCGGGCATACCTTTCGGTTTCCTTTTCGCTTAAACCATTCATTACAGATTTGTTACTATATATAGTGGTGTTTTCGCTCATTCCTTTAATTTGAACAAATTTAGCTAAAAAAGTAATTATATATAAAGGTTAACATAATTCTAAACAAATAAATTACAACAAAACAGCTGAAAATAGTGATTTTACAGATATTAACTTTTTTATCAATAGAAAACTACAATTAAAATCATTATTTTTGCGCCAATGCAAAATTTGAATAAAGAAAATATTATTGATTTTATAAGGAAAAACAAAGCTTTTCTTAATGATAAGTACGGGGTTCTTACAATCGGACTAATGGGTTCTTATGCCCGTGACGAACAAACTGAAGACAGTGATATTGATTTATTGGTAGAATTTAAGGAAGTTGATTACAGTAATCTTGTTAAATTAGCAACTTACCTCGAAGAAAATTTTAAATCTAAAGTAGATATCATCGTCAACAATAAATACATAAGTAGGAAATTTATAGAATTAAATGAAAAAGATACTATAAATGCCTGGCAATGATATTGTGCTTCATAAATTCCAAATAATTCATGAATCAATTTTAATTATTCTTGATAGATTCAAAGTTGTTAAGAACCCTGATGATTTTATGTTAACACCGGATGGTGTTATGAGGCTGGATTCAATTGCAATTAGATTACAGAGTATTGGAGAATCTATTAAAAAGATTTATAAATACAGACCTGAGCTTTTAAAAAATTATAATGAGATCAATTGGCAGGAAATTATTAAATTCAGGGATTTTATTTCCCATAACTATGAAATTATTAATCCTGAAGTAGTTTTTAATACCTGTAAAAATGAACTTCCTGTTTTAAAAACAACAATAGAAAAAATTATTAAAGAAAATTTTTAAAAATAATATGTCCATCCAAAACGGAAAAAAAGCAAGCCCATTACTGAACAAAAGCAAAACCAAAAAAGAATGGCTCCAGACAGCTGAATCAATGCCGGTTTCTGATATGAAATTCACATCTCTGAGCGGTGAAGAGGTTGAGCTGTTATATACACCCGAAGATGTAAAACAAATAGACCATGATTCGGAGATCGGGTTCCCCGGTGAGTTTCCCTATACACGCGGAATACACCACAATTTATACCGCGGTAAATTATGGACCATGCGCCAGTTTGCCGGATTCGGGTCTCCTGAAGATACCAATGAAAGATTTAAATACCTGCTTGCTCACGGGCAGACAGGACTTTCCACTGCTTTTGATATGCCTACCCTGATGGGATGGGATTCTGATGACGAGCTTGCCGAAGGCGAAGTTGGGATTTGCGGAGTGGCAATTTCATCGCTTGAAGATATGAAAGTGCTCTTCAACGGTATTCCCCTGGATAAAGTATCAACTTCAATGACAATAAACTCCCCGGCTGCAATGATGCTTGCATTTTACCTGGGCGTAGCAGAAGAGCAGGGCGTCCCCTTTGAGAAATTACAGGGCACCATGCAGAACGATATTTTGAAAGAATATATTGCACAGAAAGAATTTATTTATCACCCAGAGCCTTCGATGCGGATTATTGTTGATATGATAGAGTACTGCAAAGATAATGTACCCAAATTCAACCCGGTTTCAGTCAGCGGTTATCATATCCGCGAAGCCGGCTCAACAGCTGCGCAGGAGCTTGCTTTCACTTTAGCTGACGGTTTCGCTTACATAGAAGCCTGTATTGCCCGCGGTATGGATGTTGATTCATTTGCTCCAAGGATTTCGTTCTTCTTTAATTCACACCTTGATTTCTTCGAAGAAATTGCAAAGTTCCGCGCTGCAAGGAAAATCTACGCAAAGCGTATGCGCAATAAATACGGCGCAAAAAATCCAAAGTCATGGACTTTAAGATTCCATACACAAACAGCAGGCTGTTCATTAACAGCTCAGCAGCCTGAAAATAATATCGTCAGAACAGCTATCGAAGCGCTTGCAGCAGTGCTTGGAGGCACACAAAGCCTTCATACCAACTCTATGGATGAAACACTTGCGCTGCCTTCTGATAAGGCTGTAAAAATTGCATTAAGAACCCAGCAGATTATAGGTTATGAACACGGAGTAATTAATACTGTTGACCCGCTTGGAGGCAGCTATTACGTGGAGGCTTTAACTAAAAAAATGGAAGATGAAGCCGAAAGTTACTTTGAAAAAATTGATGCTCTGGGCGGTGTAATTCCCGCTATTGAAGCCGGTTTCTTCCAGAAAGAAATTGCTGATGCAGCATACAGATATCAGATGGAGCTTGACAGGAAAGAAAAGATAATTGTAGGCGTTAACGAATTTGTTGAAGAAGAGGAAAAAATTGATATTCCTATCCTTAAGATATCAAAAGAAGTAGAGGTTAAACAGGTTGCAAGGCTCCGCGAGCTTAAGGCATCCAGGAACAATGAAAAAGTACAGGAAACACTTGCTGCAATGGTTCAGGCTGCCGGTGACGGCGTTAACCTGATGCCTAAGATACTGGATTGCGCCAGGAATCATGTTACACTGGGCGAAATGTGCAATGCGCTCAAAGAACCGTTCGGTGTTTACGAAGAACAGGCAGTATTTTAAATTAAATTATATGAAAAATTTACATCTCCCGTTAGTAATAGAAGAAGATGAAGACGGTATATTTATCATCAGTTGTCCGTCTTTCAAAGGATGTCATTCTTATGGTAAAACCATCGATGAGGCATTAATTAATATCCGGGAAGCAATTGATCTTTGCCTGGAGGAAACTTCACCACAGGAGATTAACAAGTTTGTTGGTTTCAGGGAATTGGAAATAGTATATAATGCCTAAACTTCCGGTTTTATCAGGAAAAGAACTCGTTAAATTTCTTGAGACAATTGGATTTTCACAAACCCGGCAAAAAGGTTCTCATGTAAGAATGCATAGCAGTGATGGAAGAATGACTACAATTCCAGTTCACGCAAACCGCGAAATTCCAAAGGGTCTCTTAAGGAAAATAATCAGAGAAGATCTTCAGCTTGGCTTAGAAGATTTTATCGAAATATATTCTAAAAACAAATAAATTGTTCAAAAATACCGATAAGCACATTTTAACTATAATTATCCTTTACGTTATTATACAGGCTGCATATTTAATTACGGAATACCGGATAGCCGGCGGCACATTCGGCGCGCCGCTTGATGATGTATGGATACATTTCCGCTTTGCAGAAAATTTTGCCCATGGTTATTTATACCAGTATAACCCGGGCGAACCAACCCCGGGCACCACATCTCCGCTTTGGGTAATTATACTTTCCATTCCGTTTTTATTCTCACAGAATTTTATAGTACCCTATGCGCTTTTTATAAGCTCGGTTTTTTTTCTGCTTGCGCTGATACAGCTTTATAAGCTATGCTTAAAGCTTGGGTTTGAGGGTATCTATTCCCTGTTTATTACCCTTATCACAATGTTTGCCGGAAGGCTGCTGTGGTCATCGCTTTCGGGAATGGAGATCACCCTGTTTGTTCTGCTGAGTATCCTTATCGTAAGCAATCACATAAAAGAAATTTCTACCGGGAAGGTACTGGTTATTAACGGGCTGCTGCTTGGTCTTGCTGCAAATACCCGTCCTGAAACATACCTGTTTGCGGGACTGTACTATTTAACCACAATTTATCTTCTCAGAAAAAACCTGAAAATTAATCTAACAAAATTATTTTTATCTTTGCTGGTATTTGCTGTTCTTGTTCTGCCGTATCCTGTGTTCAGCTTTGTTCATACCGGCGGTTTTCTTCCCAATACATATGAAGGACAGGTAGGGACTGTAAAATACCTTCCGAATTTTACTTATATCACAGAATCAGCCAAAATTTTTATCAAGGATAATTTTATAGTGTTTATTCTGTGGGGCATAAGCGCAGGTTATTTTATACTTTCTGTATTTAAAAAGAAAATTGAAAATAATTTCCTGCTAATCAATTTGTGGATCTTCCTGTTACCCCTGGTTTCTGCATTTATTGCCTCAAACTGGCGCCATCACGGCAGGTATTTGATTCCGCTTATTCCATTTATTAACATAATTGCAATATATATATTGCGTAAGCTTCACAGGTATTACGAAGAAAAAGGCTACAGGCGTTATACTGTGTTCCGTAAGGGCACAATTGCAGTAATACTTATTGCATCAATAAACAGCGCGGTAATGTTTGCCGGTGTGCTTGGGTGGAATGTTGAAAATATAAACAACCAGCAGGGGAAAATTGCAGACTGGCTGAATGAAAACCTGCCCGGTGAAAAAGCTTTCGGGATGAATGATATTGGCATCATTACTTTTAAAACAAAAAAGTATGTTGTTGATATGGCAGGGCTGGTAACTCCCGAAGTGTTCAAATTCCAGAAGATGAGCTATGAAGATGGTACAAAAGAGCTGTTCAGGTATTTAAAAAGCAAAGGTGTTAATTATATTATAATTTACCCTGATTGGTTCTGGTATATAATGTCACACTATTCAGGGGTATTCACGCAGGTTCACAGCCAGAAGCTGCAGAAAAACACGATATGCGGCGGTATTGAAATGTTCGTTTATAAAATTAACTGGGATAAGATATCTCTTTAAATTAATATTATAGTTTTTAATGATAATTCAACTGTTTAAGCTGATAAGACCGAAGCAATGGATCAAAAACTTTTTTGTTTTTGCCCCCCTGCTTTTTTCACGCCATATATTCCATTTAGAGTATCTTATTCCCTCAATAGCAGCATTCATAATTTTTTCGCTGGCATCCAGCGCGGTGTATATTATTAATGATATAATGGATGTTGAAAGCGACCGCGTACATCCCAAGAAAAAATACCGCCCTATAGCTTCAGGGGAAGTAAGCGTTAAACAGGCTTTGATATTCCTTATAATACTTGTAATAATTATTATCGGGGGCCTGATCTTCCAGCGCCCTGTATTTTCTTTTGTAATTGTACTTTACCTTATAACAAACCTGCTGTATTCCATAAAGATAAAGTCAATTGTACTGCTTGATGTATTCTTCATCTCCTTCGGGTTTATGCTGAGGGTGCTTGGCGGCGCAGCCGCTATTGGCGTTTCGGTATCAAGCTGGATGATACTTACCACTATATTTATATCGCTTTTCCTGGCAATATCAAAACGCCGCAGCGAGCTTTCACAGAGCGTTAACAAAGAAAATATAGATAAACAGCGTAAAGTGCTTAAGGAGTATTCAGTTGAATTTGCCGACCAGATAAACACTATTGCTGCAGCAGGAACTATAATTTCCTATGCGCTTTATACTGTATCAGAAAGAACTGTATATACTTTCGGAACGGAAAAGCTGATATACACCACTCCATTTGTGATATACGGCATTTTCCGCTATATGTATCTTATGCATCAGAAAAACCTGGGGGAATCACCTACTTCAATTGTAACAAAAGATATTCCCATAATACTTGATGTATTTGCCTGGTTCATGTTCTCGCTGCTCATAATCTACAGGCAGAATATTCCCTACCTGCCGCAGCTTCTGCAGAAACTTTACCCGTAATATTAATTGAAACGGTTTAAAGCAGAGCTGCTTTTATTTCTTACTGCATCAATTTGGGCAGGTACTTTCCCCATAGTAAAAATCTCAATGGCAACAATCCCCCCGTTTTATTTTGTGGGGATAAGGTTTCTTATTGGCGCGCTGCTTTTTACTGCAATTTTTTACCGCAGGGTTAGTTTTACTTCACCGGGGATAATTAAAGCAGGATTGCTGCTTGGATTTTTCCAGTTTGCGGGATTTGCCACGCAGACTATAGGCATGATTTATACTACAGCATCAAACTCCGCTCTGATTACCGGCATTACAATACTTATTATACCGTTTGCCCAGTACTCTGTTGTTAAGAAAAAAGTACAGGCAGAAAACTGGATTGGCGTGGTAATTGTTCTTATTGGATTATACCTGTTAACACAGCCTGATGTGAAGGGACTTAATTTTGGCGACATGATAACGCTAGCCTGCACTTTCTGCTGGGCTTTTTACATAATATATGTTGATGTTTATACAAACAAGTATGATATAACCACGCTGATATTCCTTCAGCTTTGGTTTGTTGTGATTGCTTCAGGCTTAACAGGATTTGTATTTGAGGACTTTTCAACAATTCAGTTCACACAAAATGAAATACTTTCATTTTTATATATGGGTATCCTTGCAACATTTGTTACAACTATTCTGCTTAACAGGTTCCAGAAGGAAACCACGCCGATACGGGCAAGCATAATTTATACATGGGAGCAGCCTGCGGCTGTGCTGCTGGCAGTACTGTTTCTGCATGAACATTTTTCGCCCTGGCAGTTTATCGGCGGCGGAATTATGCTGGCGGGCATATTATTTTCTGAGACGTACGAGTATTTGAAGATAGGTTCTCCCGCTAAAAGGGGGAGTTAGAGGGGATCACATAAAAACAAAACCTGAGAGGTTTTTTAGTCCTCTCAGGTTCAGAAATAACATCTTTACTGATAATTACTTTACCAAAACCATTTTCTTGCTGTCTTTAAATTCCCCGGCTTCGATTCTGTAAAAATAAACTCCCGAAGCCAGACCGGTGCCGTCAAACTGGACCTCATAATTACCGGCATCTTTATTCTCATTTACAAGAGTTTTAACAAGTCTGCCCAATATATCATAAACCTGAATATTTACTTTTACCGCTCTTGGCAGCGAATAGTTTATTTTTGTTATTGGGTTGAACGGATTTGGATAGTTCTGAGACAGTTTGAATATTTTTGGAATATTAATATTTGATTTATCTTTTTTATTTTTATGAAGTCTGTCCATGATCTTTTTATAGGCATCTTCTTTTCCAGCAGGTTTCAAATAACCTAACTGTCCTGTATAGTTCGGTGAATCTCCGCTGTTTTGAATTATTAAATAAGTTTCAATAATATTCAGTTCAGCGCAGAGTATTTTGGCTGAGTCATTTGTGTTTGAAATTATTACTTCATATTCATCAATTGCATTTGTTGGCTTTCCAATTCGAACCAGACATTTTGCAGCTAATTCTTCTGCAACATTTACAAATACAGTATCTGTTAAATTTGCCTGTATTTTAGCCTGATAATAAGCTCTGAGCTGCGAATAAGCAGTTGTATCAGCATTCATTTTATCCTTGCAGTGCAGTAATTTACGAAGTGAATTTACAGCAGTTAAACTATCCTGATAATCCTGAATAACCTGCTCATATTTTGAAATTGCTGATGTAAAATTACCGGTTATTTCATCATTATTTGCAGAAAGATATAAAGCCTGATCTGTATTAACCTGTACGTTTCTTGCAGTTACCTGAATTGTATCATAAATCCCATTGCCATAATTTATAACAATTGGCTGAGGCGGAGGGTCGTTTTCATTTTCAGAACCTCCGCTTCCTTCATTGCAGCCGGGGGGAAATGTCTCCCAATCAGCGTCACATACATCTTCATGATTAACATTCCATGTATTATTGCGGGCAAACAGATAATAATACAAACCCAGGCAATCAGCTATATCGCCGGTAATATTATAAGATGAAGTATTAAATATATTACAGCCATAATTAAAATCGGGTATACTGTAATCGTTTAAAAAAACACCGGAACCATAATTTACATTTTGATAAGTATATAATGCTTCAAATTCGTTTTTACCTGCGTCCCAGATAGTCTGACCGCCTGATTCCTGCGGTCTCAAGCGGGGTGATGAATTAGTTTCGCAAACAAGCGCAGTTGCTTCTTCCAGGTTGTTAATAAAATCATTTTCAAAAAGAAGAGGCGAACTGTTCTGTAGTTTTATACCTGTACCATAATTTGTAATATTATTTTGTTTTAAATTTGAAGAATATGAATTGGATAATGTAATACCATAACTTTGAAAAATTGAAGGAGTCAAAGGGTAAATTATTTCGTTTCTAAAAACGAACGGACTGCAATTAAGAATAGTTATACCTTTTGCCAATTTATAAATTTTGTTATTAGAAATTATTACATTATTACCGTAATCAACAGATATAGCGCTAAAATTTGCATCTTCTAATGTATTAAAATTAAATTGGTTATTATTTATCAACAAATCACTTGAATTTATTGTGTTTATCGCAATTCTTTGTAAATTGGAATTGTTTGGGTAAGCCCAAGTATTATTTTCAATTATTACATTATTCCGGTTATTAATATTTATAGCACCAACGCCAGCATTATTGCAAAAAAATGTACAGTTTGTAATACTTACCTGTGGAGATGAAACAAATGCATCACCATTTATAGTTATTGGTGTTGAAGTTTGATCAAAGAAACAATTATCCAAATCCGCCTCACCACCCGGTTCAATAACTATGCCATTCCATGACACACCGTCTCCATAAAATGTAGCATTTGAATTTCCGGTAATTTTACCGCCGTTTAGTACAGTTATTTGTTTGCCCTGTGTAAACTTAACAGTACCAACACCGCCCACAAAATTTAAAACTCCGCCATTACAAACAATTATATTTTTATCGATAGTAACACCACTGGGTAAATTTTCATTATCAGTAATATAAATATCACCATCCAGTTTAACCTGCCAAACTCCCATACCAAATGTAGCCGCCCGCATAATCTTTAGATATGGTAAATAATCTATATCTATAACCGGTGATAGGGGAAGACCTTCAGCTAATTCCAGCCAAGTAATACCATTGTTTGTAGAATTAAAAATACCTATATCAGTTGCAACTGATAAATTTTTTGATTTTCTGAACAAGTACCTGAATTCCAGATAATCAAATCATTTACTGGGGTATTCGGCAAATTTCCGTTAATA
>LLZO01000038.1 GCA_001567545.1 Candidatus Tepidiaquacellales bacterium OLB5 | reverse complement strand
GGGCAAATTCATAAAACAAATTTACCAGATAAAATAGCACATGGAATAATAGTTGATTCTGATATTATTAATTTTGATTATATATTGATAAGAAATGAATTAAAAAGGATCTCATCAAACGGCTGGTCCGATGTGATTATTATTGATGAAAAAAAAAGCAATTACAGAAGATTTTCTAACATTTCTTTACGCAGGTAGCGGGTATGAGACTAAAGAATTTAGCTCAAATGATAGTAAAAATGATACAATAATCTACCACAATCCAATTGGATTTAATGAAGAAGAATTAAAAGTCAAAGAAATTACTGATTTTCTAAGAGCTTGTGAAGATTACTGTGAAGTAATTGAAAATTTTGAAAAATTTTCGATAAAACACTTTTTTAACTGAAGTTCAAAAAACATTGTTGAGATATTATTTAAATGGATTTCTGTATCCGGAGAGTTGCGGAGGAAAGGCTAATCTTCAGCAAGCTGGTTCTTACTCCAAAAAAGATACGGGCATGTTTTTTTAATTTGTTAAATAAGCTAACAGCATTTCTTGGTATACATGATATATATTTAAGCAACTTTGATCCATACCCCGATGATGAAGATAAAGAAATAATGTCAATGTCGCTTTCATGCGATATTGCAGAAATTTATGAAGACATAAAAACCAATCTGAACGTTTGGAAATATGGTAATATTTATGATAAGCAGGAAATGATTTACCAATTTAAATGGGATTGGCAAAATCATACCGGTGATCACTGGACTTTTGCAGTAAGAGCTATCCACTGGAAACTGCATGACCTGAAATATGAAGATTAATTCAATTCCCCAAAAAAATAATTATTTCCCCTTTATTAGTTTCAATTAACCATAATTTTCTTTAAATTTAGCCTGATTAAACAGGAATTATATATTTAAAATGAGCATAAAGGTAATAACAAAATTTCCCGATATCAACAATTTCACCTATAATTACAGGCAGTGGAACCGCCAGTTTATAGAGCAGAATATTATTTTAAACGGGAAATTTTCGTACCTTTATTATCCTGAGCACTGGACTACTCTTTCTC
>LLZO01000037.1 GCA_001567545.1 Candidatus Tepidiaquacellales bacterium OLB5 | reverse complement strand
AAGCAAAATGAAACAAAGTATGGAAGTGAAATAAAGCAGATAAAAATAAGCATTCAAACGAATCCAGCGTCAGGAATTTACCTGGCGCTTTTTTTTAAACTCCGTTCCACGATTATAGTTTAAATAAAGATATTTTGGAGTGCATCAACCGTGTTGATGCTGCACTGACAAAGTCAGCGCAGTCCAGAAAAGGTTTGAAAGTTAATTAAACAAAAAAGGCATCCAATCGGATGCCTTTAATTTGTAATATGTAATTTTTAATCTGAAATCTATTTAATTTCCCACGTGCTTCCTTCGAAAAGAAGTTTTTCAAGGCTTCCTTTGCCCAGCTTTTTATAGGAATCTTCGATCTGTTCTTCCATCAATCCTTCGTAAACGGGTTTGTTTACTTTATATAATACACCAAACGCTACCGGATAATCCTTAAAGTCTGATAATTGTGCAACTATCATTGCCAGCTCTTTTGATGTTTCATCATAAACAATTACATCATTGATAGAATTGCTGCCTTCATTTATGTTGATTATTTCAGGCCTGAAACCGTTAAGCTTAATTCCTTTATCTTTCTTTGCGCCGAATACCAGAGGTTTTCCGTTTTCTACAAAAATAGTATGTTCGGGTTTTGTATCTTTTTCGGTATAAAGCTCATGAGCGCCATCATTGTAAATATTGCAGTTCTGGAAAATTTCGATAAACGAAGTGCCTTTATGGCTGTGACCCTTTGCGATTATATCCTGCATGTGTTTAGGGTCGCGGTCCATAGATCTTGCAACAAATGTACCGCCTGAACCTATTGCCAGAGTTAACGGATTGAACGGGTCTTCCAGCGTGCCGAACGGTGAAGATTTTGTTATCTTTCCGTGCTCGCTGGTTGGCGAATACTGTCCTTTGGTTAAACCGTAAATTTTATTATTGAACAGCAGTATAACCAGGTCCAGATTTCTTCTTAATGTATGAATAAAATGATTTCCCCCAATGCTTAAAAGGTCGCCGTCTCCCGAAGTAACCCATACATCAAGATCGGGTCTTGCCATTTTAAGCCCGGATGCAATAGAAGCTGCTCTTCCGTGTATTCCGTGAAAGCCGTATGTATCCATATAATAAGGGAATCTGCTGGAACAGCCAATTCCTGCAACAAATACTGTCTTTTCTTTGGGTATGTTGAACGAAGGCATAATACGCTGTACCTGTGCAAGTATAGAGTAATCACCGCATCCAGGGCACCATCTTACATCCTGGTCGCTTGCATAATCTTTGGCAGTCAGCTTAACCTGCGTTCCGTTAGTCGTTTGTGTATCCATATTATTTTAAAAAATTTTTATTAATTGTTAATAACTGCTGTTAATTATTTTTGTTTTCAAGCAGTTCAATAACTTTCTTTTCAATTTCACTTGCTTTAAAAGGTCTGCCCTGAACTTTGTTTAAACCAATTGCATCTACTAGGTATTCAGCCCTTAATATTTTCCTAAGCTGCCCCAGGTTAAGCTCCGGTACAAGAACTTTATTGAATTTACTCATCACCTCGCCAAGATTTTTGGGGAACGGGTTCAGGTATTTTAAATGAAGCCTTGATACATTATAACCTTTTTCAAGAAGTCTTTCGCGAGCAGTTGTAATGGAGCCGTATGTGCTGCCCCATCCGATAATAAGAAGCTCGCCTTCCTTGTCGCCTTCAACTTCAGCAAGCGGAATATGGTTTTCAATATTCTTAACTTTTTCTGCTCTCAGCTTAACCATAAATTCATGGTTTGCCGTATCATAACTGACATTCCCTGTTATGTGCTGTTTTTCCAGTCCGCCTATCCTGTGTTCAAGTCCGGGTGTTCCGGGTTTTACCCAGGGTCTGGCAAGGAATTCATCCCTCATATACGGCTGGAATCCATCGGTTTTTGTCCAGAAGTCACCTTCAATTTTCGGCAATTCGCTTTCATGCGGTATCCTCCAAGGCTCAGCGCCGTTAGCTATGTATCCGTCTGAAAGGAAAATTACCGGTGTCATAAATTTGCATGCAATTCTTGCTGCTTCAAATATCATCATAAAACAATCAGCAGGCGATGAAGCCGCAACAACGGGAACAGGGCATTCGCCGTTTCTTCCCATAATTGCCTGGAACAGGTCAGCCTGTTCCGTTTTTGTTGGAAGCCCTGTGCTTGGTCCGCCTCTTTGTATATCGGCAATAACTAGCGGAAGCTCTGTCATAACAGCCAGGCCTATTGCTTCGGATTTTAACGCCATACCAGGTCCGCTGGTGCTTGTAAAAGCAAGCGAGCCGCCGAATGATGCGCCGATTGCTGCGCATATTGCTGCTATTTCATCTTCTGCCTGGAAAGTTTTAACACCGAAATTCTTATAGCTTGATAGATCCTGCAGAATTTCGCTGGCAGGCGTTATTGGATATGAGCCAAGGAATAACGGAAGTCCGCTTTTAAGGGATGCTGCAAGTATTCCAAGAGCTGTTGCATTATTGCCCGTGATATTTTTGTAAATTCCTTTCGGCAGGTTTGCCGGTTTTACTTTATAACGTGTGGTGAATATCTCGGCAGTTTCACCGAAATAATAACCTGCTTTCAGCGCATTAATATTAGCCTGCGCAATAACCGGCTTTTTGCTGAATTTTTCCTCAAGCCACTGTATGGTAACTTCAAGAGGTCTGTCATACAGCCAGTATGTAAGCCCCAGTGCATAAAAATTCTTGCACCTGTTGGCATCCTTTGCCGTTAAGCCAAGTTCTTTTACTGCATTGTTGGTTGCTCTTGTAATAGGTACTTTCAGAAGTTTATAGGCTGTCAGTGTTCCGTCTTCAAGCGGATTTGAAGAATATCCGGCAAGCTGAAGATTCTTTTCGTTAAAAGCATCTTCGTTTGCAATTATTGTTCCGCTTGGCTTAAGATCCTTCAAATTTACTTTAAGCGCTGCGGGATTCATAACAATAAGTACGTCAGGTTCATCGCCGGGAGTAAAAACATCCCTGCTTGCAAACTGAATCTGAAATCCGCTAACTCCGAATAAAGTACCTGCAGGGGCTCTTATCTCCGCGGGATAGTCCGGGAATGTATTAAGGTCGTTGCCAAATTGTGCTGATGTATCTGTGAATCTTGATCCGGCGATCTGCATTCCGTCGCCTGAATCACCAGCGAACCTTATGGTTGCGCTTTTTAAAACCTCGACGGTTTTTTCCATTATGTTTGTTTTGCTCCTAAAGAAACGATTGAGCTGTGAATCGTGTTTATCAGTAAAAAGAACAGCCCGGTTGTTTAAGCCGGGCTTTGAGAATATCTTAAGCTTCGTCTTTTACAACGGTAACGTTAATTGTCGCCATAACGTTTCCTGCAAGCTTTATATCAACGGTTCTTGAACCTATTTCTTTGATAGGCTCCTCCAGCAATATGTTTCTTTTATCTATTGTAAATCCTTTGTGAATTAACGCTTCTGCAATTGTGCCATTGGTTACTGAACCGAAAAGCTTAATTTCATCGGCTGCTTTTGCTTTTATTTCAAGCTGAACTGCTGAAAGCTCGCCTGCAAGTTTCTGTGATTCGGCGATCACTTTTTCAAGCTTTTTAGCCTGTTGTTTTTTTATCTCGTCCAGAACTTTCATGTTGCTTGATGTAGCTTTCATAGCAACGCCGTTAGGAATAAGATAATTCATTGCAAAGCCGTCTTTTACGTTAACAACTTCACCGGTTTTACCTAAGTTATCGTGATCCTGTTTTAATATTATTTTCATTTGATATATATCGTAAATATACGCAGGAAATTAAAAGTTCCCTGCTGTAGTTTATAAAATCTCAGCTTTTTGGCGCATTTGTATCGCCCAGCAGCGCTGTATCTTCAGGGGATAAATGCTTTTCAAACGAGTCATCTTCAAATGTTGTGGGCTCATCGTGATGCTCTCCGCCCTGACCGCGAGGTATCTTATTTAAAAACTGTATCCTCCGCGCTTTTATTTCAACAATTGTTTTGCTGTCGCCTCTTTCTGTCTTAAATGTACGCGACTGAAGCTCGCCCTCTACCAGGCAGGCATTGCCTTTTCTTAATTTTTCTTTGCAGCTGTCTGCAAGCTTGTTCCATGCCACAACGCCAACATAGCAAACATCCTCCTGCCATTCGTCCTTGCTGTCACGGTATCTTCTGTTGCTTGCTACCGAAAAATTTACTACCGGCGTTCCGTTTGTTGTAGTCCTGTAGATAGGGTCCTTCGTCAGATTCCCTGCAATCATTACCGAATTTATTTCGGGCATCTTTAAATCAGCCATTTGTTCCTCCGATGGTTTCGGTTATATGTTAATTGTTGACTAATCTTGTTTCTCAGTGGTCGTAGCTTCTGCAACTTTATCTGCTTCGGCTGACTGCTGCTGCTGTAACAACTGCGCTGCAGCTTCCCGTTCTTTCATTATCTGCTCTTTTTTTACGAGGTATGCATTACGCTCCTCAAGAGTCTTTTTATCAAAAGATACCGTTAAAAACCTTAATATATCATCATCAAGGTGGTATGCTCTTTCAAGCTTTGATATAACGGACGGATCTGCAGTAAACTCTATGGATACATAGGAGCCGGTTGCTTTCTTTTTTATCGGATAAGCAAGCTTCCTTCTGCCCCATTTTTCTGTTTTTAATACTTCTCCTTCATTTTTTTTGAAGAAGTTTGAATATTTGTTGACAATTGTATCAACTCTCTCGTCTTCATATATCGAATCAACTATAAAAGTCGTTTCGTAATATTTGTGTTCCTTTTTGCTCATTAATTATAGTTAGATTTAGCTATAAATATAGCTTTTTGGCAATTAATTTTCAAGGCAGGAAAATTTGGGGTTTTTTGGGATTTTTTGAGGGTTTCTCAACATTATGGATATTATTTATTCCTTACCATGACTTTCCCGGGCTGCCGTTGAATAACTGTTTTAGCAGCTATTCTTCAACAATGTTAATTTTTATCGGAAATTTATCCGGCATATGTATAGAACAATATATACGATTAAGCACCGGCTATACCTGCCTTATTCTGTTGATCCTGCTAACACACTGTTGGAGCTAGGTTATTTGCTGAGCTGTATGGTTTCATTCCCTGAAAATTACCGTCTATATACCATATAAACGATAAATGCGGTTCCTGTATAAATTAAATATTTTGGATACCTGTAAAATGACTTGACACTGTAATAATCATATACTAATTTTGATATATATGCAATATGCATATATATGCTCTTTGGCTCATTAATAAATAAGTTGTTGGTCATAAGACCAACAACGGGGGTAAAAACCAGCAATAAGTTGTTGGTCATAAGACCAGCAACGGGGGTAAAATGAAAATACCGGAAATAAACTCATCGTAAATCCCAAAGTAAGCCCTGAAAGGGCGAACTGGTATAGCGATGGGCGAAGCCCATCGGAATTTGTAAAATATTTAAAGCCCCGCAGG
>LLZO01000036.1 GCA_001567545.1 Candidatus Tepidiaquacellales bacterium OLB5 | reverse complement strand
TCGTAAATGTTCTTTGAACATCCGAGTGTGATTACATTAACTTTGTTTTTTTTATGTGACCGTGTTCTCACCTTGATTATCCTGATTAACCTGATTTACTTGATTAGTGCGGGGAAATAGTTTTATCTTTTGGGCTATCTTTAATAATTTTATTATTATGAATTCTTTTAAATTCGAGACTTTTTGCGCCAAAGTTAATTAATAATCCAATTTCAGTTTTATATGCTTCCAGGTAATTCATAGTCTGGTTTATGTTATCATTTTCCAGCTGACTTTTTGCTTTGATTTCAACCATAATCAATTCTTCAACAAAAAAATCGGCATTTCTTTTCCCTATCAATCTATCCCGGTAATAAATTAACATTTCCTTTTCCATTTCAAACTTTAAACCTGATAATTCCATTTCAATTGCCAGAGCACGCTGATATATAATTTCGGGGAAACCATTACCAAGAAAAGAGTGCACTTTCATAGCGCAGCCAATTATTTTTCCGGTTAATTCTTCGTATTTCAATTTTTATTTTATTAATTTAATAACCCTAATATTTAAAAGTATTTCAATTGATACATTAGTTCTTAAAAATTAATCAGGAAAATCAAGCTAATCAGGAAAATCAAGGTCAAGATAACTATATATATAGAGTGTTACGAGGAATTAAATTTTACTGAATTGCGTTAGTTATATTACAAAATACCTATCAATTTTTAAAAACAACATATAATTTCAGAAAAAACAATTTATGTCAATAAAGATCTATCCTTTTAAAGAGCAGGCTCCCGGTGAGTTTAACGGCGGTGAAATTCTGGAAAACCGCCCTATTGTTATGTCGCACAATCCCAAATATTTGCTGCCGTATTCAAACCTGTTTTACTGGGCTCATGCATGGAGCGAAAAAGGATCAACCATCGGCCAGCATCCGCACAAGGCATTTGAGATAATCACTTTTATTATTAAAGGGAACATTGAGCATTATGATTCAAAAAATATGCAGTGGATACCCATTGAAGAAGGCGGAGCGCAGATAATCAGGGCGGGAAGCGGAATAAGCCACTCAGAAAAGATCAATGCAGACTCGCATGTTTTCCAGGTATGGTTTGACCCCGATATTAAAAAGGCAATGAAAGTACCGGCAAGCTATAACGATTTTGTAAAAGATGATTTCCCCGTAACGGTTAACAATGGTTTTGAAATAAGGAAATATATCGGCGAAGGCTCGCCCCTTAAAATGGAAACACCGGGAATTTCTGCAGTGGATATAAGCTTTAAACCCGGTACTCACAGGCTTGGGCTTGAAAGCGGCAAGGTTTGCTCTTTGTACCTGATAGAAGGCAGTATTAAGCTGAGTTCAGTTGAAATGAATGAAAATGATTTTGCTGTAATAAGCAATGAAAATGAATTTATATTCGAAACCTCATCAAACGGCAGAATGTTTGTAATTGAAAGTCCCTTAGACCCCGGTTACCAAACATATGCAGAAATGAGTTAACAAATGAAAACAAAAACTATAATAACAATGTCTATACTGTATGCAATGTTAAGTTTTTTCGGATGCAAACAGGTAAGATCAAAACCTGACAATTTAAATATGGCAGATAAAATTACATTTTACGAATTTCTTGAAAAAAATCCAGACGCAAAGATTAAATCAATTGATGGCAGCGAGGTTGACTTTTCGCAGTTCAAAGGTAAAAAAGTGCTGATAGTTAATACTGCATCAGAGTGCGGTTACACCCCCCAGTATGAAGACCTGGAAAAGCTGTATCAGACATATAAAGATAAGCTGGTTGTGCTGGGATTCCCTGCGAACAACTTCGGCGGGCAGGAACCCGGCAGCAATGAGGAAATTAAAGAATTCTGCAAATCGAAATATAACGTGACCTTCCCCATGTTTGAAAAGATATCAGTGCTCGGTGATGATATGGCGCCAATTTATAAATGGCTGACAAGCAAGGACATGAACGGGTGGAATGAACAGCAGCCAAAATGGAATTTCAACAAGTACCTGATTGATGAAGATGGTAACCTGCTGAAGTATTACTCCAGCGCCGTTAAGCCAATGAGCGATGATATTGTATCAATGGTGAAGTGAGTGAATAGTTTCACGCAAAAAGTTTTATCAGTACAAGGGGTTTTGAGCCCCTTGTTTTTTTCTGCTTATTGAATACATTGATGCCCCCCTCTGCAAATCTGCGATTCGCCGAAAGGTGAGGTCTGAATTATTTTTACTTTGTATAAGTATTTCATTAAAAGTATTTTTGGAGATAACTCATTTTTAAATATGATAACATTCGGAAGATTTTCAGACAGCTTTAAACCAAAAGCAAAGATTGATGAGTGGAACTCGGCAGAAAAGCTTTTCCTCGAAAAAAATTATATGGATAGCTATGAAGCATTCCTTAAATACTTAAAGGATGATTCTGTTGATAACGTTTCATATAAACGCTCCGGCGGCAGCATAGAGTTCAGCCTGCTGCAGGGCTCCAAGATAGTACGCGGGCATATTTCAAACAACGAAGTTGTCTGCGAAGCTGATATTGCATCGTACGATAAGCTTTCAGTTGCTTTTATGCGCCGGCTTATGGAAATGAACTACTCGCTTTTCTACTGCCGCTTTGCAATGGTTGAAAACAGGATATGTCTTAAGTTTGACTCAAGCATTCCCGCCGCTCCACCGCGCAAGCTGTACTACGGGTTCAAGGAGCTTGCAACACGCGCCGATAAACAGGACGACCTGCTGATTGATGATTTCGCTATGCTTAAATCAATTGGCAATACGCATAATGAGCAGCTGCCTGAAACCGAAAAAGAAATTAAATATAATTTCTACCGCAGCTGGCTTGAAAAAACCATCACGCGTATTAATGAGCTTAACGAAGACGCCTTCTCAGGCGGTATTTCATACCTGCTGCTGAACACTGCATATAAAATTGATTACCTTATTTCACCTGAAGGCACACTGATGAACGAGCTTGAAAAAATGAGCTGGGATTATTTTTCAAAGGATAACCGCCCGTATGTTGAAAAGAACCGCAGGATGAAAGAAGCCCTGCAGAAAATTCTTGATAAACCCAAAGAGGCTGTAGTTGAAGATCTTTACCGTGTTAAGTCAACTTTCGGGATTGCAAATCCCGCGCCGCACCAGGCTGTGCTTGATCTTTTTAACAACAACATTCAGAACGTTAAATGGTACGTTGATAATAATTACAGCGATATTGCCGTTATTATATACGAATACCTTGCAACATACTGCCTCTTCAGCTACGGATTGCCAAAACCCGATGCAAAGCTTTTCCATTTAATGCTTAATATAACCAACCAGGATTATTTTACGGCGCTTGGCATAAATCCGCAGCTGTATGATGCTGCATCCGGAAAGCTGAATGAAACTGAAATTAAAAATGCTGTTGCGGGGATAATAAAAGAAGGCAATGACCTTTACCCCGAGCTAAAGTTCAATACCGATAACCTGAAGTTTGATTCACTGCTCAGCTTCCTCCGTTCATTCATTGAGGAAATGAAGCTGCTGAATTATAATCAATGAACAATGAACAATTAGCAATTAACAATTATCAGTGAATAGTTAGTAATATGAATAAGAATTATTATTTAGGTGTGAAAAATTCCTAATTCCTAATTTCGTAATTCGTAATTATTGATTCCAGATTGAAAAGTAAAATTAAAATTATTATAAAAAATATATATTTCCCAATTCAACGGGATTAAGAAAACAAATATATGGATGCACAGCAGATAATAGACCACTTTCAGCATGTAATAATACAGATAGCAACTCCGCAGGGAACCGGTACCGGATTCTATATAAAAAGCGAGAACCTGATAATTACAAACGATCACGTTGTAAAAGGAAACTCCGAAGCCGTTATCAGCGGAAGGTCACTTCCCAAACAGATGTCGCCCGTGTTTTTTAATGATGCAAAGTATGACCTAGCATTCATAAAAGCGCCTGAAGGCATCGAGCTTCCTGAAATAAAGCTTGGCTCCGGACTTTCAGTCAAAGAAGGAGACCAGGTTATTGCTATAGGCCATCCCTACGGGCTTAATTATACTGCAACCGAAGGAATTGTCTCCAAATCAAAACGCCTGCAGCGCGGGTTGAATTATATTCAGATAGATGCTGCAATAAATCCGGGCAACTCGGGCGGACCGCTTGTAAATGCAAACGGTGATATTGTAGGCGTCAATACTTTCATAATTGCCGGGGGTGATAATCTTGGCTTTGCGCTGCCGGTTGAATACCTGCAGGAAGACCTGAACGAATATAAACAGTACTTCGGTAAATATACGCAGAAGTGCCACAGCTGCGGATTCTATGTGACCGAAGAAACCCTTGATGGAGGCGAGTACTGCCCCAACTGCGGAACAAAGCTGGAGTTTCCTAAGCTTAAGCCCGAGGGTGAATATAAACCAACCGGCGCAGCCGCTGTTATAGAAACAATACTTGAACAGCTTGGCAAGGATGTAAAGCTAGCAAGGCGCGGACCATACAGCTGGGAAGCCGAAGAAGGCACTGCTAAAATTTTTATCAACTATAACCAGGATGGTTTTATAGTCTGCGACAGTATGCTCTGCATGCTGCCAAAAACAAATATCGGCGCAATGTATGAATTCCTGCTTCGCGAAAATTATAACCTCGAAGGAATGATGTTCAGCGTGAACAACCAGGATGTTGTGCTTTCAACATTTATTTATGACCAGTACCTGACTTATGAAACCGGGCTTGAAACTATGAAAGCGCTGTTTGCCAATGCCGATAAGTATGATACAATCCTGCTGGAACAGTACGGCGCTCAGCCCAGAGTTACCGACGAAAATTAAATGCACCTGTAGGCGTCACGGCTTAGTTTACTCCCCGGGAGCCTGACGCGGATAATTTTTTTCAAAACTACCCTGTTCAAATTAACACGTAGTGCTAACGCAGTCCCGCCTGCGGGATTTCAATCAGTTTTCCAAACTGATTTCAACAGTCTAAAGTTGAAGGTTTGCCGCAGCTTCGGCGACAGAACTGCCATTTTCGTGAAGTCAGGTATTTACCTGACCTGGAAAACGAAGTTTTCCTTTATTTCTTTTCACTTCAAACAATTTTCCGGTTACATAGCTCCGTTAGGTGCGTAATGTTTAATCCCTACCATTATATTTTTACATCTAAAAGCTCCCATCTCCCACGGAGTTCGTTGGACCTCTGTTGAGGAGGGGAAAGAGACGGGCTGAAAGCCCGGCTCAGGGGTGGTATCATCAACAAACCCCCCAAAAGAGATTTATGGTTTAATGATGATTATTGTTTAATCTAAAAATTACTGTTTTCTGGTTTTTCGTCCACCCTTCAACTGAAGGGGGGGAGTTAAATCCTTATCATAATTCAATCAATGATTTTTCGTTGTTTCTGAATTAACATTGATCTACGATGGGGGTTTTACGCTTCAGTCAGTTCCTCTCCGCAGGAGTCCTTCGGACAGACCTGACTTTGTTTTAACAAATTTTTTTAAAGATTTTCTCATCTTAAATCCTTATTTTTGCGTAACATAACTAATATTACATCAATGAAAAATTTTATTCTGATATTTACAGCATTATTTATTTTTACATCCGTATCCTGTTCAAAAAAACAGGATGAAAACTCATCAACTCAAAAGCTCTCACCCGATACTCCCTTAACAACAAAAAAGAAAGATGACAGAACATCATTAAACGAACCGGTCTGCTTCGGCAGGTGGGACGGTAAAAAAATTATTGTTGATGATTATTCAAAATATTCCGCAAACGAAAAGCTAATGGACTCAACCGGCATGGGATATGAGTTGTATGGAAATGACCTTAAAGCTGTTATCGGCAAATACCAGAAATATGATGAGCAGAAATATGAATATTTCTTCGATGACTATAAACCTGAGTTTGAAAAATATACAAGCTTTAAAATTGGTGATAAGATTTATATTTCTGCTTCATCAGGAGTGTATAAAGCTGAAGTGAAAGGTTATTATATAAATCTTGATGATATGATTGGCGCAGGAACCATATTTTATGCAGTGCTTAATCCCCCGCCTGCAGCAAAATTCGGTGAGAACGAAATAGTTGTCTGTTCTTTTAACAGCAGCATGAAACCCGTTAACAGGAAAGGCATTACAAACAGGGATATTCAGTCGCAGTTTAAAGCATTCATTTTGCCAAAGCTTAAAGGAATTAAAAAAACTGAATACGATGATAAGGGCAGGGAATCCGTTAAACCGGTTACCGGATTAAATGATGAAGAGTTCCGCTTATTTGAAGGCAATTTTACAGGCAGCGGGGGTAATGAATTCCTGGTAAGCGTGAACTTAAGGAATGACTTCACGAATTTTACTTCACTGATTTTTGTAATGGATGGCGAAGGAAAAATACTTTCAGAAATGACAACGCTTGCAGCAAACAGCTTTACATTCAGCCAGGCTGAAGGCATCACCGATATAAACGGCGATGGTGTAATGGAAATTATCACATACGACGGCTATTATGAAGGCGGAGGCTACAACCTGCACAAATATTCCGGCGGGCTGTATAAAACAATAACCACGGGATTTGTCTTCGGCGTGTGATTGAAATTCAATATAAACCCCCCTCTCTCACAGCGCCTGCTGTACATTTAATTATGGGGAAGCCCGATGAACATCGGGGCGGGGTGATGTCTTTAACAATACAGCTGGTTCAGATATCACTGAAAAACAGTTACTGCTTCTGAGTACCTTCACATCACAGTTTACCGTATTAACTTTTTAAGTTCGCGTTGAACCGCGGCTTTGCTTATATTATGTTTTTGCATCAGTTCATTCTTAATTACATTGATGACGATTTATCTTTTTTGATATGCAGAGTTTTCAGCAAAGCTATATCCAGTGCAAGAGCAGCGTTGTATTTTTTCATAAAAGTATTTTGTGTTTAGTTTTAAAATTTTATTTTATCGTTCCGGCGTTTTTTGCCGGTCCCTGTTTACCCCTTTTGGGGCGATTCTGCTTAGGGGGATCACATTTCACGTTTCACGTTCAACCAAATATACCTATGCCATCAGCATATATGAGTATCATTTAATGATATTATTTTCAGCAAACCGCTGAGAATCGTTGAAAAATCTAAAACCCCTCTTTATCTCCCCCTGGCAGGGGGAGACTCAGAGGGGGTCCTGCTTTTGATTTTGAAACCTAAAATAACCAACCTGTAACTTGCTGATTGTATTACACAAGTTCATAAAACCACAATTTCACCAGTTTTCCATCCACCTGCTAATCAACTAACCTACTCAACTACTCACCTACTCACCTGCTTACCTACCCTCCTGCTCACCTATTTACAAACCCCAAAGCTAAGCCTCTTATCTATAACATATTTATCGATTTTACCGCAAATGCTTCAAATTTTAGCAAAAAACCCTAATTTTGGGGTCTTTTTCTCCCCTCTCCTTGTAGGAGAGGGGTTGGGGGTGAGGTTTTCCTCAAAATATTAAAAAAAATTAAATTTTTTTTCGAAAAAAAAGGGTTTGCTATCTGCTTATTTGCTTAACAGATAGCTAACATAAGTGTAATATAATTGGAATATTTGACCCCCTTTACCTGTTTTGTTCCTTGACATTTATAACATTTTGGGCTAATTTTGTAACCCTGATTAATTATACCTGATTCAAAACAATCACACTAGTATAATTACGTTCTTTCAACAATTTTAACACGCAAACATTTAAAGTTTGTGTGCGTAATTTCTTCTTGAGTTTCATCAACAAACCAACAGTAAAATTTAAAAATTTTATTGAGTCGGTTAAAAAAATCAAACTCCAAAGTATTAAAATAAAAATTACTACGGAGAGTTTGATCCTGGCTCAGGACGAACGTTGGCGGCGTGCCTAATACATGCAAGTCAACTGAAGCAGAGGTAGCAATATCTCTGTGGAGGTGGCGCACGGGTGAGTAACACGTAGGTAATCTGCCTTCAGGTCTGACATAACTCCGGGAAACCGGAGCTAATAGCAGATGATGCAGCGGCTTGACATCAAGACAGTTGTTAAAGCTTCGGCGCCTGAAGATGAGCCTGCGTCTGATTAGCTAGTTGGCGGAGTAACAGCCCACCAAGGCGACGATCAGTAACTGGTCTGAGAGGATGATCAGTCACACTGGAACTGAGACACGGTCCAGACTCCTACGGGAGGCAGCAGTAAGGAATATTGCTCAATGGGGGAAACCCTGAAGCAGCAACGCCGTGTGAGGGATGAAGGGCTTTTGCTTGTAAACCTCTGTAGTGAGGGAAAAAACTTCCACTCTGTGGAATATGATGGTACCTCAAAAGTAAGCCCCGGCTAACTACGTGCCAGCAGCCGCGGTAATACGTAGGGGGCAAACGTTGTCCGGATTTACTGGGTGTAAAGGGTGCTCAGGCGGTTTTGTAAGTCAGAAGTGAAATCCTAGGGCTTAACTCTGGAACTGCTTTTGATACTGCAAGGCTTGAATGTGGAAGAGGAGGATGGAATTTCTGGTGTAGCAGTGAAATGCGTAGATATCAGAAAGAACACCAGTGGCGAAGGCGGTCCTCTGGTCCACTATTGACGCTAAAGCACGAAAGCGTGGGGAGCAAACAGGATTAGATACCCTGGTAGTCCACGCCTTAAACGATGAATACTAGACGTTGGGGTTAAACTCAGTGTCGCAGCTAACGCATTAAGTATTCCACCTGGGGAGTACGATCGCAAGGTTGAAACTCAAAGGAATTGACGGGGGCCCGCACAAGCAGTGGAGCATGTGGTTCAATTCGATGCAACGCGAAGAACCTTACCTAGGCTTGACATGATAGCTAAAGCGAATGAAAGTTCGTGTCCCGCAAGGGGAGCTATTACAGATGCTGCATGGCTGTCGTCAGCTCGTGCCGTGAGGTGTTGGGTTAAGTCCCGCAACGAGCGCAACCCCTGTTTCTAGTTGCCACCGGGTAATGCCGAGCACTCTAGAAAGACTGCCTACGCAAGTAGTGAGGAAGGTGGGGATGACGTCAAGTCCGCATGGCTCTTACGCCTAGGGCTACACACGTGCTACAATGGCCACTACAAAGGGCTGCAATACCGCGAGGTGGAGCTAATCCCTAAAAAGTGGTCTCAGTTCGGATTGGAGTCTGAAACTCGACTCCATGAAGCTGGAATTGCTAGTAATCGCGCATCAGCACGGCGCGGTGAATACGTTCCCGGGCCTTGTACACACCGCCCGTCAAGCCATGGAAGTTGGGGGTACCCGAAGTCGCCTTTAATAAGCGCCGAAGGTAAAACCAGTGACTGGGGCTAAGTCGTAACAAGGTAGCCGTACCGGAAGGTGCGGCTGGATCACCTCCTTTCTAAAGAGATTCGATTAGATGAATTCTCATTAAGGATTACGCGCACATTTAATTTTATATAATCTTCCTGAACAAGGGGCCTAAGCCCCTTGTTCATACGAAGATGATTATTTTGTGATTATTCAACCATGCAAGCAGGGCCTATAGCTCAGATGGTTAGAGCGCACGCCTGATAAGCGTGAGGTCAATGGTTCAACTCCATTTAGGCCCACGTTTTTCATAAGCGTTACCCAGAAAATGTGCATGCAATTCCTGATAAATTCAGGAAAGTGCGTCCCGCCGAAGGCGGGAAGGTCAATGGTTCTTCCAAAGGAACTCCTTCGGAGAACTCCATTTAGGCCCACGTTTTTTCTTAACTAATATTTTTTTGGGGCCATAGCTCAACTGGGAGAGCACCTGCCTTGCAAGCAGGAGGCTATCGGTTCGATCCCGATTGGCTCCACAAAACTTAAATGGTTGAAATCTCAAAAGGGTGATAGCTCAACAGATGTAGGAGCATCCCGACATTTCATGTCGGGAAGGCTATGGTTTCCCGTCCAAAGGACTCCTTTGGAGAAGGGACTCCGTTGGAGCGATCCCGATTGGCTCCACAAAGTTTTACGTGTTAATTAAGAAGTAAAAAGATTCAAAACCAATTTACTTCCCTAAAATCCGAAATACATTTTGTATCAGGATAGATTGTTGTTCTTTTAACAAGGTAAGTTTTTCCGTAGATAAACAAGTTTATCGATGCGACATTGGATTTACGAATCCGATAGTTCTATCTGTATCGATAAAGATTTTTGGTAAAAGTTACTAAGGGCACACGGTGGATGCCTTGGCACTGGTAGGCGATGAAGGACGTGGTTACCTGCGATAAGCCTCGGATAGATGGAAGCAATCTTAGACCCGGGGATTTCCGAATGGGGCAACCCAATGCGAGTAATGTCGTATTACTATGCACTGAATAAATAGGTGCATCAGAGCAAACTCAGGGAACTGAAACATCTAAGTACCTGATGGAAGAGAAAACAATAGTGATTTCCCCAGTAGCGGCGAGCGAAAAGGAAACAGTCTAAACTTTGTGGTGTGTTAAAGACTCGAATCGTTGCATCACAGGTGTTGCGGGACTTTCAGACCAATTTCGAGTAGGTCAAAGAGTACACTGATTCGTTAGCTGAATCGTTTTGGAAAACTCAGCCATAGAGAGTGATAGCCTCGTAAGCGAAAACGATAGGCTCTTGAAAGTATCCCAAGTACCACGGACTAAGTGAAATTCTGTGGGAATCCGCGAGAACCATCTCGTAAGACTAAATACTAACCAGTGACCGATAGTGAACAAGTACCGTGAGGGAAAGGTGAAAAGTACTCCTGACAGGAGGGTGAAATAGTACCTGAAACCGTGTGCTTACAAACGGTAGGAGCCACCTGTAAAGAGCTTGCTCTTTATTGGGGTGACTGCGTGCCTTTTGCTTAATGAACCAACGAGTTGCTCGTATCATGCAAGGGTAAATTCTTAAGGAATGCACCCGCAGCGAAAGCAAGTCCGAAACGGGCGTTTAGTATGATGCGGCAGACGCGAAACTGTGTGATCTAGTCATGGCCAGGATGAAGCAAGGGTAACACCTTGTGGAGGTCCGAACCGGTGCGGGTTGAAAACTGCTCGGATGAGCTGTGACTAGGAGCGAAAGACCAATCAAACTCAGAGATAGCTCGTTCTCTCCGAAATAGCTTTAGGGCTAGCCTCGGATAAAAGTTTCACGGAGGTAGAGCACTGATTGGGGTAGGGCTGTCACAACGGTACCAAACCCAGACAAACTCCGAATTCCGTAGAAATGTTTTCCGGGAGTCAGGCAGTGGGGGATAAGCTTCATTGCCAAAAGGGAAATAACCCAGACCACCAGCTAAGGTCCCCAAGTCTATGTTAACAGACTAAGGATGTTAAGTTGCTGAGACAACTAGGATGTTGGCTTAGAAGCAGCCATTCATTTAAAGAGTGCGTAATAGCTCACTAGTCAAGCGACTTAGCGCCGATAATACTCGGGACTTAAACATAGCACCGAAGCTGTGGACTCGCAAGAGTGGTAGGAGAGCATTCTGTATGCAGCGAAGGTTCGCGGACAACGCGGGCTGGAGCGTACAGAAACGAAGATGTTGGTATAAGTAACGATAAACAAAGTGAAAAACTTTGTCGCCGAAAATCTAAGGTTTCCTGAGCAACGTTAATCGTCTCAGGGTTAGTCGGGTCCTAAGCTGAGGCCAAACGGCGTAGGTGATGGATAACAGGTTAATATTCCTGTACCGCCGAAATTTAAACCGGAGGGACGCAGAAGTGAAAGGAGAGCCACCTGTTGGATGGTGGTCTAAGGTCGTAGGAGCAATCTGAAAGCCGAACGGGATGGCGTAAGCCTGCAAACTCTCCCTAATCATGCTGCCAAGAAAAGCTCCGGCGTATACTAAGGCGCCCGTACCGTAAACCGACACAGGTAGATGAGATGAGTATTCTAAGGCGCTCGAGTGAGCCGTGGTTAAGGAACTCGGCAAATTAACCCCGTAACTTCGGGATAAGGGGTGCCCGATTATTCGGGCCGCAGAGAAATGGGCCAAGCGACTGTTTAACAAAAACACATGTCTATGCTAACCCGTGAAGGGGATGTATATGGACTGACACCTGCCCGGTGCTGGAAGGTTAAGGAGAGAGGTCATGGCGTAAGCCGGCAGCTTTGAACCGAAGCCCCAGTAAACGGCGGCCGTAACTATAACGGTAGTTCTCCGCTACACTGTTTTTACAGAGTAAAAGAAGGGGCCGTTAAAAAACATGGCTATATGCTGGAACATCTCAGTATTTCATAATACTTAGAAAGTGAA
The DNA here is from genome assembly GCA_001567545.1 of Candidatus Tepidiaquacellales bacterium OLB5. Classification (GTDB taxonomy): domain Bacteria; phylum Bacteroidota; class Ignavibacteria; order Tepidaquicellales; family OLB5; genus OLB5. Next base: position 917 of record LLZO01000036.1, on the reverse strand, counting down.
AATTTATGAATGGAGACAATCAGCAGGAAAGATTCTTAACACCTGAATATCTTGCAGGCTTTATTGATGGAGAAGGTTGTTTTTCGGTTTCTGTTCATCCTAATCCGAATGCTAAATTCGGATGGATAATTGATCCTGACTTTACAATCAATCAGCATAAACAAAGCCTTGAATTTCTGAAAAGTATTCAGAAATTCTTCGGATGTGGAAAAATATACGAAAAAAGTCCTGACAAAAGTAATGTTTTGACTTTTACAGTATACTCCAGAAGAACAATATTTGAAAAAATATTACCATTTCTTGATAAACATCCGCTGCTTTCAGAGAAGCACAATGATTACATCAAATTTAAAAAGATTGTGATCAAAATGCAGAACAAAGAACACCATACACTTGAAGGATTTCATGAAATTGTGAAAATTGCTTTCAGTATGAATGCCTTTGGGAAGCAAAGAGCTTACACTCTGGAAGAGGTATTAAGAAAATCCTCAGAGACTGCACGCCACACATCTGTCAGCAAGGCAGATGAAGATACAGTCCGAACTCAATAGCGATATTGAGAGCTGAGCAGAAATGACTCAGCCGATTATTAACCACAGAAACAAACCAATTAATTAAATCGTAACAAATGCCTAAGGTAGCGAAATTCCTTGTCGGGTAAGTTCCGACCTGCACGAATGGTGTAACGATTTGGTCACTGTCTCAACCACGGGCTCGGTGAACTTGTGGTACCGGTGAAGACGCCGGTTACCCGCATATGGACGGAAAGACCCCGTGCACCTTTACTGCACCCTAGCACTGGATTCGGGTAATCTATGTGTAGAATAGGTGGGAGACTTTGAAGCGGCGGCGCTAGCCGTCGTGGAGTCGCAATGTGAAATACCACCCTTGGCTTATTTGAATTCTAACCCCACATC
>LLZO01000035.1 GCA_001567545.1 Candidatus Tepidiaquacellales bacterium OLB5 | reverse complement strand
CGGCAAATTCAGTTATCCTGTAGTTAAGTCCGTGTACGGCATAATCAAACTTTCCGTAGTTGCGGTATTTTTTTCCGTGTTCGATAACTTCTTTGTGTTTTGAAACAAGTATTCCGCCTTCACCGGTAGAAATAGTTTTAGTAGCGTAAAATGAATAAAATCCCGCATCACCCCACATACCCGGTTTTTTGCCGTTGAATGAAGCCCCGTGCGCGTGAGCGCAGTCTTCCAGAAGTATGATATTATTTGCTTTGCAGTATCCGGCAATCTTTTCAATTTCAAAAGCTATGTGACCGCCGATATGCACAACCCATATTGCAGCGGGTTTATACTTCTCTGCTTTCTGAACCATATCATCATAGCTCATGCACAGGTCAAATTTATTGCAGTCAACAAACTGCACTTCGGCTCCTGCCTGCAGCGTTGCCAGCGGAGTTGCCATAAATGTATTTGATGGACACAGCACGGTTTTACCTTTCAGCTTATAGAAATCAAGCGCAGCAAGCGCGGCACCCGCCCAGCTTGAAAAGGCTGCCGATTCCAGTTCGTTCCACTTTGCCCAGTTGCCTTCAAAAAGCTCTGTGTAATAGCCTTCAGTCCACTTGTTTGATGCAACTATTTTATCAAATGCTTCGTGCACCTTGGGCAGATCTCTTTTATCAAATCCGATTGCAAAATTCATAGATTAATAATCTCTTCCATAATTTTTAGGTTTAGGTATTTTCACAGTAAAAAAATTTTCTTCTTTAGAACTAATTTCAAAATTTATAGAATAGGGATTATAGCCGACGTAAGTAATATAAAATGTATAATATCCGTCTGGAACTTTTCTAAACACTGCTGTTCCCAAAGAATCGCTTCCTGTTTTAAAATCAGTATTTAATATTGACACCATTACACCACCTAAAGGTTTTGATGTAATGCTATCCATCACGTTTATTGTAACAATATTTTGTGAATAATTTACGGATACTAATATAAACACAATAAAAATGGTCTTATTGATCATAATTTATTATTCATTATTAATTACTCATCACCCTATCAGCTCCTCGCTTGCATCAAAATAATGGTTGTAATAAACCTTCTGCTTCGGGTCTTTAATTTCCTTCGATTCAAGCTTGCCCCATATTTCCGCAGCGGAGCTGCTTATGGAATGCTTAACGGAAAACCCAAGCTCATTTTGTATCTTTTTGAATGATACCCTGTAATCGCGGGCATCAACACTTTCGCCTTCGATGTTTACGGGGATATCCTTCCCGCTTGCTTCCTTGATTCCCTTTGCTGCAAGATTTGCAACATCGGTTATGATATAATTCTGCTCTTCCGAGCCTACGTTATAAATTTTCCCGGCTGATTGTTCATTCTGCAGAACCTTCAGGTATGCTTCAGCTGCATCGGGCAGTGAAAGCAGCGGGCGCCATTGGTTTCCGCCGAAAACATTAATTTTTCCTTCGGTAAATGCTGTCATTGTCATTGTGTTTACAACCAGGTCAAACCGCATCCTTGGTGAAAACCCGTATAATGTTGACATACGCATAATTACCGGCTTAAAATCATTATCTGCAATACCCATTATACTTTCTTCGCTGGATATTTTAGTTTTTG
>LLZO01000034.1 GCA_001567545.1 Candidatus Tepidiaquacellales bacterium OLB5 | reverse complement strand
GGCGGAATATATTTTATTTTAACCACTTATTAAAAAATCAATCACAGCATTTATTGCCTTTCTGCTGAGGCGGGCACTTTACGGTACCGTAACTGCAAAAAACACAACAATCACCTTTATGAGGCTTTAAAACCGTTTTACATTTTTCACATTCATAAAAAAATACACATGAATCCTCAGGCATCAATTCCTGTTTACGGAATCCGCATTCAGGGCATGTTATAACTGATTTCAGTATAACATTCATTTCAGCTATTCAGCTTTTATAAAATTTTTTCTTTAACCAGAATGCTGCATTAACCAGAAGGATCAGTGCCGGTACTTCAACAAGCGGACCTATTACACCTGCAAATGCCTGCGGACTTGATATACCGAATACCCCGATGCTTACTGCAATAGCAAGCTCAAAATTATTTCCCGCAGCAGTAAAAGAAAGTGCGGCATTCTGGGAATAGTCAGCTCCCAAAGCCCTGCCGAAAAGAAATGTGATGAAGAACATTATTGCAAAATAAACAAGCAGTGGAATTGCAATTCTGACTACATCCATGGGAATACTAACAATAAGCTCCCCCTTTAAGCTGAACATTGCAACTATTGTAAATAATAATGCGATCAAAGTAATTGGACTTATCCTCGGAACAAACTTTGTTTCATACCACTCTTTGCCTTTAAGCCTGATTAGCAAATAACGGCTCAGGAAACCCGCTATGAACGGAATACCCAGGTAAATAAAAACACTTTGCGCTATTTCTGAGATACTGATGTTAACTTCAAGTCCGGTAACACCGAAATACGGCGGCAGAACTGTAATGAAGATCCATGCGAACAGGCTGTAGAAAAGCACCTGGAAAATACTGTTGAATGCAACAAGGCCCGCCGCGTATTCACGGCTTCCGTCGGCAAGCTCATTCCACACAATAACCATAGCAATGCATCGCGCAAGACCTATCATAATCAATCCAACCATATACCCGGGCAGATCGCTTAGAAAAGTTATCGCCAAAATGAACATCAGAACCGGACCGATAACCCAGTTCATGAAAAGAGAAAGTCCGAGTATTTTAAAGTTCCGGAAAATTTTTCCAAGCTCTTCATACTTCACTTTAGCCAGGGGAGGATACATCATAAGTATCAGTCCTATAGCTATGGGAATGTTAGTAGTACCGGATGAAAATGAATTGACAAAATCAGCTGTGCCGGGAATAAAATACCCGAGGGCAACTCCAATACCCATTGCAAGAAATATCCACAGTGTTAAGAACCTATCGAGAAAACTTAAATGTTTCCGTTCAGCCGGAGCGCAATTTGTGAGTGACATTTTTTTCCTTTACCCCTCACCCCCAATCCCCTCTCCCATAGGGAGAGGGGTGCATTAATTCTTAATTTATGGCACTCCCTCTCCTTTTCCCAAAGGGACTCCTTTGGAGCAGGAGAGGGAGCCGGTGGGTGAGGTTATAATTTATTTTTCTGCGTAAACTGTGATGCTGTATATTCCGCTGCCTGACCTGATGAACTGTTTTGCTTCATCAGCTGTCATATAATCAAGCAGGATCTGGTCAGGTATAGTAATTAATTTTTCTTTCTGAACAGTAATATTTCTGAATCCGGCATTTTTTACAATATTCAGATAATCATCTTTCTGCACCGCACCTGAAACACATCCTGCATACATAGTTGCAGCGGCTTTCATCTGCACCGGAAGCTCGCCTGTTAATACAATATCGCTTATGGAAAAATGTCCGCCGGGTTTTAATATCCTGTAAACTTCCCTGAATGCATTTACTTTGTTTGGCACCAGATTTAATACACAGTTGCTTACTACAACATCTGCTGTATTATCATTTAAAGGCATATTTTCAATTTCAGCCAAATGGAATTCAACATTACTGAAACCAAGCTTGGCTGCATTTGCTTTTGCTTTTTCAACCATTGCCGGGGTCATATCTATACCTATGACTCTGCCGGTCTCCCCTGTTTCTGCGCGGGCTACAAAGCAGTCATTGCCAGCACCGGAACCAAGATCAACAACAGTATCACCTTTTTTTATTTTTGCAAACTGTGTCGGCAAACCGCATCCAAGCCCAAGGTCTGCATCGGGATTGTAGCCTTTAAGGCTTTTATATTCATCCGCCATTATTGAAAATGTATTCACATCTCCGCAGCAGGCTGAGGTTGAGCCGCAGCATGATGATTCATTCTGTTCTTTTGACTGCAATGCTATTTGTGAATACTGGTCTTTTACTATCTGCTTCAGCTCTTCTTCTGATTTTTCTTTTGTAAGATCATTTTCAAGAACCGCAGTATCAGTATTGTCATCACTGCAGCATTCAGGTCCGCAGCAGGTTTTTTCTTTTGTTTCTTTTGAATTGTTCATAATAATTTTTCGTTTTTTATTTTATTTATTGATTAACAACAAACCGGTTGTTCTGTCAGTTTAAAGATCGGCTCCAGCATTTGTTTGAATTTTTTCCAGGTTTCAATATTAAGGCAGTAACAAATTGAATTGCCTTCAACATTGCCCAGTATAAGTCCCGCCTGTTTTAATTCTTTTAAGTGCTGGCTGACTGTTGCCTGGGCAAGCGGAATAACATCAACAATACTTCCGCAAACGCAGTTTGCCTGGGTTGAAAGATATTCAATAATTGCAACCCGTGCCGGATGTCCGAGTGCTTTAGCCAAATAGGCTAAATCGTTCTGTTCTTTTGAAAAATGTTCGTTTTTAGTTATTCCCATATCGTTTAATTGCTTTATTGCAATATTACGATAAAGAATGTCATAAGAAAAGGGAAAAATTTATACCCTATTTAAATTTGATTGAAATTTAGATAATTTGAAAAGGTATAATAAGTATTAAATTTATAGTTGTTGGTCATAAGACCAATAACGCGGGAAAAAGCTTCGTCAGTCAAGAATACCTGACGCCGCAAAATTAGTTCCGAGTCTGTCAGTACAATCCAAAAAATAAAATTATTTTTTACCTTTTAGTGAATTTAGCTTTGCTATGTATAACGGATTTGTTCCGCAGCAGCCGCCTATTACTCTGGCACCAATTGATTTCCATTTCTGTGCATACTTAAGATATTCATCAGGCGTAACAGTTCGTTTCATCGGATCGCTTTCTTTATGTTTGGGGTCATCTTTGTAATTCGGGTCTCCTATATTTGCATAAGCTCCCAGCGGAATATCAGTCAGCGTTTTAAGGTAAGTTAAAACCGGTTCAACCAAGTGGGGGTGAATACAGTTAACGCATAACACATCGGGTGAATATTTATTGATTATGCTTACAGCTTCGCTGATTGGTTCACCCGAAAACAATTCTTTATCGCTGCGCGGAGTTATGCTTAAAATATTATCAAGCTCAAATTTATGAAGCTGGTTCAGCACTGCGGAAATTTCCCTTATATTGGTCAGTGTTTCAGATATAAAAATATCAGCGCCGGCATCAGCAAGATTTTTCATATGCTCATAATGCTCTGTGCACAAAATATCGGTATCCGGTGTCAGGTCAGGACGGTAACTGTCTTCCAGGGGTGCAATGCAGCCTGCAACTATAACATCATCTTCTTCGGCAGCTATCATAACCGCTTCTTTTGCAATATCAACAGCTTCGGCAGTAAAATATTTAGCAGTAGCTGCAAAATCATAGTCATTATACCTGTAGCCTGCTTTTTCATATGTACGGCGCTGTGTGCGGAAAGTATTGGTTGTAATGATATCGGCACCTGTATCAATATTATCAATGTGAATATGCCTGATAGTATCGGGTCTTTCAATTAAAGCCTGTGCGCTCCATAAAGGGAGCTTAACAGCACAGCCGCGCTGCTGCAGCTCTGTTCCCATTGCGCTGTCGAGAATAATTGTTCTGCCTGATTCAAGTAGTGTTTTTAGAGCACCCATATTTATTTATTAATTGGGACTAAAGTCCCGGATTTTGAGGGAAATATTTCCCCCCCGCTCTAAAGAGCGGGGCTAATCAGATACTATTGCTTTACTTAATACTATTTATAATTTCTGCTAGCAGCGGCGCAAAAGCTTTTTCAGCTTTGCGGCGGTTGGATAACCGTTCTTCTTCGGGGATCTCCTTTAACCTGTCTGCAACAAGCTCGCGGGTCATCATCCCGAATGCAGCGCACTTTAAACCGGCATGAACTGCAGCAATGTTTACCGGCACCAGCGAATATCCAAGCACATCAGAGCCGGTATCCCTGTAAAACCTGCATTCAGCTTCAGTTTCTGTTTCAGGACCGGTTACGCCAAGATAAACTGAAGGATAAAACTCATATTTTTTATCTCTGAATATTGCAGCAATTTGTTCATACCACTTTTCATCATAAGGATTGCTCATATCGGGGAATCTTGTTCCCAATGTGTCATCATTTTCTCCGATCAGCGGATTATCACCCATGAGATTTATATGATCATATATCAAAGCAGTACCGCATGTTTTAAACCTGGGGTTTAAAAAACCAACTTCGTCAATCACAATTATATTTTTAACGCCAAGCTCTTTTAAAACATAAACGGGGTGAGCTGCTTCACGCATTTTATATCCATTGTAAAAATTAAGGAACCCGTTTAATATATAAAAATTCGCCTTCCCTTTTTTAGCCGAGGCAAAGATAAATTCACCTTTCACTACGTCTTCAGGAACAAATACCGGGGGTATATCAGCATATTTAATTTTTTTTACTGTATTGAATTCCTTTAGCAATGCGGAATCCCTGTAAACCAAAATTGCAGTATCAGCTTTTTGTTTAAACGGCGATAAGGCTTTTATATGGTCAGCCGAGAGTTTTATTTGTACTTTTTGTTCTGTCATTAAACTGTAAATGATTAATATATCAATTAAATGAAAGCATTTCAATAGTTTTCTTGGTGAGAAGCGTCATTTTGGGCTCAGCAATTGCTGCAGCTTCAAGTATTTCTGCCAGAACTGCAGGTTTCAGATTATCCGGCAGTCCCATATCGGTAATAATTGAAAGTCCAAGTGTTTTAATTCCCAGGTTAGCAGCAACCGTTGCTTCGGGTATAGTTGACATACCGACAGCATCAGCTCCAAACCTCCTAACCATCCTGTATTCTGCTTTGGTTTCCAGCGCGGGACCGTGCAGGGATAGGTAGACACCTTTCCGTACATTTATTTTATTTTCAAGCGCGGCTTTTTCTGCCATGGCAATCAATTCACTGCTGTAAAGCGCTTTATTTGAAACCGGGAATTTAAAATTTTTAAGCGGAGTATCGTAATGGAAATTTATGTGGTCGCGCATTATCATCAGGTCAGCTTTCCTGAAACCGGGATTCAATCCCCCGCATGCATTTGAAACAATAAGGTATTTTACGCCTAATGCATTCATTAACCTGACGGGATAGGTAATATCTTCATGTGAATAATTTTCGTAATAATGGAACCTTCCCTGCATTACAACAGCGTTTTTGCCAGAAATTTTTCCGAGTATAAGATTTCCGTGATGCGATTCAACAGTTGAAACAGGGAAATGAGGGATAGAGCTGTATTCTATTTTATGTTCAATTGAAATATCTTTTACAAGTCCGCCAAGCCCTGTACCCAGAATTATCCCGATACCGGCTTTAAAATCACCTGCTGCAGATGATATAAAACCGAAAGTTTCCTTATGCTGGTTTTCTGTTCTGGTGGATCTTCTCAATTAATTATAAATTATTTCTAAAAATCTGTAACAGAAAAATTAAACCACGGCAATTGCCGTGGTAAAAATTGCGGGAATTAAACGGTAAAAAAATTACTTGCTTCCCTGGTCATCCAGTCCAAGACTTCCGAGGTTAAGCCCGAAAGAACTTTGGTTATTGCGGAACGGATTATCCATATTGTTTTCATCTTTTATCGGCTCGTTCACATTTACCTGTTCCAGTGAAGCAACATTGTTTTCAAGCCTGAAAATTTTCCTGTTGCGCTGGTACTCTTCAATTGAGTTCAGCTTTTCAACCAGGTAATTTTTGATATCATCTATAATTGATTCATTTTTCTGTCTCAGGTCATCAAGCTCCTGTTTAAGGTTTAGGAATTCTTCCTGTGCTGAAACTTTGGTTTTGCTGGAAAGTATTTCAGCTTCCTTAATAATAAGCTCTGCGCGTTTTTTAGCATTATCCAGTATATCTTCAGCCATATCCTGTGATTTCACTATGGCTTTCTGGAAAGTTTTTTCATTTTCCCTGTAAATACTTATTTCGGAATTCAGCTCAGCTTTTTCTTCTTCAAGCTTTTTTATCTGCTCATTTTGCATTTCAAGCTCTCTGAATAGGTTTTCAACGGTATTACCAACAGTATCAAGATAAGCTTCAACTTCGGATACATCGTACCCGCGCATCGATTTTTTTGAATTCCTGTTTTTTTATATCAATTGAAGATAATCTCATTTTTATATATTCCCCTGTTAATTTTACCCTTTTTACAGGATTTATATACAAATATAATACAAAATGAAATTAATTGTGCATAAATATTAAAAAATTTACAATTTTTTAAGTTAATCCCTGTAACCAAATATCGCCGAGCCCACTCTGAGCATATTTGACCCTTCTTCGATTGCAATGTCATAATCTGAGGTCATTCCCATGCTTAAATATTTCATATCAATATTTCCGCCTATATTCATATTTTTTATATCATCGAACTGGTTTTTAAGCATGCGGAAATTTCCCCTTACAATTTCCCTTTCAGCCGGGTCTTTTTCATCTTCCATTATTTTGGCTACTGTCATAAGTCCCTTAAGCTTGATATTTTCAAATTGAGAAATTTCTTTAACGAGCTTAATAGTTTCCTTAGGGTCGCAGCCTGATTTCTGCCCTTCGCCTGATGTATTAACCTGCACCAGACATTTTACTTTTGTGCCGGCTTTTGCTGCTTCTGTTTGTATCTTCTGCGCAAGCTTAAAGCTGTCAACTGAATGAATCATAAAAACGAAAGGCACAATATATTTCACTTTATTTGTCTGCAGGTGGCCGATTAAGTGCCAGTGAATAATCCTGTCCCTGAATTCCGGTTCCTTTTCCATCAGCTCCTGCACCCTGTTTTCACCGAAATCAAGCTGGTTATAATCAAGCGCGGATGCAACAGCATCGGCAGGAAATGTTTTACTGACAGCAATAATATAAATTTCCTTTGGGTCTCTTTGAGCAGCAGCGCAGCTTTTAGCGATTTTTTGCTTAAGTTTTATCAGATTTTCTTCGATGTAATCGTATTTTCCCGCCAAAATATTATTTCCTGTAGATTATTTGTGTAAAAATAAAATTTAAGCTCAGTATATTCAATGTAATTATCAATAGAATAAAATACTTACGATATTTTGCAGTTAATAAATATCAATTGTATTGCTGAATAAAAATTAGTATTATTACGCCCAATAAATTAAATTATCATGAAGTTTTTATTACTAACTGCAATATTTCTAATTGCCCCCAAATTATTTGCTCAGCAGGATTTTCTTCCCCATTACCCAACCGAACAGGAAAAGATAATAATGGAATATTTAAGGCTTAATCCGCAGCCGGTTGATGCACTTGTACCGGATCCTCCCCCGGGACCGGTGAGAACTATGGCTGAATGGGAAGAGCTTCAGGCATTGCAGATAACATGGACAGCACAGCTTCCCATTTTAAGACAGATTGTTGATTACGCACAGGATGAATGCCTGGTTTACATTATATGCAGTGATTCAAACAGTGTTAAAACATATTTATCCTCAGGCGGTGTGCCGCTTGTTAATTTAAGATTCCTAATAACTTCATTCAACAGCATTTGGTGCAGAGACTACGGTCCGTGGACTGTGTATTCACAGAACATTGATACTTTAAGAATTATTGACTGGAAATACAACAGAACTGCCAGACCGCAGGACGATGCTACACCGGTTTTTATAGCAAATTACATGGGTGTTCCGATCCACCAGACACTTATAGCACCGAACGACCTTGTTAACACGGGCGGAAACTTTATGGTTGACGGACACGGTACAGGATTTGCTTCAAAATTAATTTTATCTGAAAACGGTCCGGGTAATCCATACGGCGTTTCTGTAAAATCAGAAAGCCAGATAAACCAGATTATGAATGCATACATGGGAATTACCCGTTATATTAAAATGGATGTTCTGCCGTATGACCAGATTCATCATATTGATATGCATATGAAACTGCTGGATGAAGAAACACTGCTCGTTGGGCAGTATCCACCGGGAGTTGCCGACGGTCCGCAGATTGAGCTTAACCTGCAGTATGTTTTGAATAATTTCCAGACATGCTTTGGCAAACCGTATAAGGTTGTAAGGATTCCTATGCCTCCTCATAATGGTAACTACCCGCCCAGCGGAAATTACAGAACATATACAAACAGTGTTTTTGTTAACAAAACTGTAATAGTACCAACATACGAATTGCAATATGATACAACAGCATTAAGGATTTACAGGGAATCAATGCCCGGTTATAGAGTTGTTGGGATTGACTGCAATGCAATTATTCCAAGCCTTGGCGCAATTCACTGTATCTCTAAAGAAATAGGAGTTAGCCAGCCTGTCTTCATTTCACATTCAGCAATCCGCAACACAAGCAATACATCACAGCCATACGAAGTTAAGGCTTACATTAAACATAAAAGCGGGATTGCATCTGCAAGAATGTACTGGAGCTTAGATACAAACAGCGGGTTCACACAGGTAAATATGACAAACATCGGCGATACATTCAGAGCAAACATTCCTGCTCAGCCGATGAACACTAAAATTTATTATTACATATCAGCAACTTCCGTCAGCGGCAGGACAGTCACTAAGCCGCTTCCTGCTCCTTCGGGGAATTTCAGGTTCACAATTACCAATACAACCGGTATCCAGCCAATTGCAGCCGGAATTCCGGTAAGATTCAGCCTATACCAGAATTATCCGAATCCGTTCAATCCGGTTACAAAAATTAAATTTGATTTAGCTAAAAGCACAAATGTTAAACTCAGAATATTTGATTTAACAGGCAAAGAAGTGCTAAAAGTAACAGATGCTTTTATGAATGCCGGTACATACAGCTATGAATGGAATGCATCGAAAATGGCAAGCGGAATATATTTCTACAGGCTTGATGCGGGCGAATATTCCGAAGTTAAAAAAAATGATTCTCGTAAAATAAATAACGGCATAACTGCCGTTTGGCTCAATAATTTTTATCCATAAATTAATCAATCACAAATTGAACAGATCATTATTTGTTTTTTTACTGCTTATTGTTTCATTAATTAATGTTCAGAGCAGCATGGGTCAGTACAGCGACGGGCAAAGCATTGCAGTACAGCCCCCATTTTTAAACATATCGCCAAACGGCACACAAAGCAATGTTGTTATTACAAACGGCTTTGATAATATTTACCTTGGGGTGGATTTTGGCGAACCGTATATAGCTACTAACCCGCGCGATCCCTTAAACAGCATCTGCGCATTTAACATTAACGGTTTATACTATACATTAGACGGCTATAACTGGGTAAAAAATTCACCGGTTTTTTCAGGGTATGGAATACTTGGTGACCCGGTTATGACATATGACAGCTTAGGTAATTGTTTTTATGCACAGCTATACCAGAACGGCGCAACATACGGTATTGCTGTAATGAAAACAACAAACAAAGGAGTTAGCTGGGTCGGTCCATATAATGTATGGAATACAACCGTAGGTTTGGCTGATAAAGAATGGATAACTGCGGTTCAGACAGGAGGACCTTACAGTAATTATTTATATATGGGCTGGCGCCAGTTTGGTGCTACCGGTATGAGATTTAACCGGAGCACTGACGGAGGTGTTACATGGTCTGCTCCTCTTACCTTTGACGGCGGACAGGGAGCATATGTAGCTGTTGGTCCAAACGGGAACACACAGGGAGGCAGTTTATATTTTGCAGCAGTGTTTGGAGGAGGTATTGTTGTAAACCGCTCAACTGATGGAGGTGTAAATTTTTCACCTCAGGTCTTAGCAGCAGCCGTTAGTCCGCCCGGAATACCCTGCGCAGGCAGATTCACGGTTAAAGACTGTATCAGGAATAATGAATTCCCCCGTATGGCAGCAGATAACAGCTATACTTCTACCAGAGGTAATGTTTATGTAGTTTATGCTGCTAATCCAAGCGGACCGGATAATGCAGATATTTTTATTGTTAAATCAACCAACTTCGGAGTATCATGGTCAACACCGCTGAGGGTAAATGATGATGCAACAACTACCGATCAATGGCTTCCTTCGGTATCGGTAGATAACATTACCGGAAAAGTATTTGTATGCTGGTATGATTCACGCGTTGATCCCTCAGGCAATCTGCAAACCAGATTATATGCAACGGTTTCAACAAACGGTGGAAACAGTTTTACAGCAAACGGGAATGTAAGCGATGTTAGCTTTAACCCAAACAGCATGGCTGTTGGACAGCCGGGAGGCGAAAAATATATTGGTGACTATATCGGCAATTCTGCAATTGGCAATACCAGTTATAATGTATGGATGGACGGAAGAAGCAATAACCTGGGAAGCTATGTAAGTTATTACCCTGATTATGCAATGACAATGGAGCCGGGTATGGTAAATATAAATAACGGTGACAGCACGACTTTTACTGTAAAAATTCCCGGCATAAAAGGTCCTTATACAGACAGGGTTAAATTCAATGCTTATCTCGATACTTTGCCCCAAAACGGAAGCCTTCAGATAACTTTCCAGAACGGAAAAGATTCAATTACTTCTTTCCCCGATTCTATAATAGTGAAAGTGAAAGCGGTTGGAAGTGTAACTGCAAGAAGATATAAACTTAATATCAGGGGCAGAAGTTTGCCTTATGGTTCAAATATTCATATTCGGAGCTCTGACCTGCTGGTAAATACTTCACAGTTAACAATTGGAACCAACCGGAACGGAATTGTTGATTTTAAAGTAAACGGTGTTCAGTTTAACTCACTGCAAAACCTGTATTTCCCGAATGGTTCAACAGTAACTGTTCAGGCAATCAGTCCCAAAACAGTTGGATTTAACAGGTATGTTTTTGTGAACTGGTCTGATAACGGAGATACAACTCACAACATAACAATTAACAGCAATACAACATTAACTGCAACTTATAAATTGCAGTGCAGGCTTGCTGTTAATTCTCCAATTGGAAATACATTCGGCGATAATTATATTGACTCCGGTGCTACTGTGCAGTTTGGAGTTCTATCACGAAACTTTGTATTTAACGGAACTCCATATACATTCCGCGGATGGACAGGATCCGGCACAGGCTCTTATACAAGCCCGGACAGCACAGGCAATGATACGGCAGTATCAGTGCTTATCAGGAATCCGATAGTTGAAAATGCACGGTGGACATCCCCGATTGGCATACAGAATATAACAAATGAGCTGCCGTTGGTCTATAAGCTGTACCAGAATTACCCGAATCCGTTTAACCCGGTTACCAATATTAATTTTGATATTATAAGGAATGGTAATGTGAAAATTATAATTTACGACCTGCTTGGCAGGGAAGTTGAAACAATTGTAAACCATGATATGTCACCAGGCAGGTATAAGCTTGATTTTAATGCAGTAAATTACGCGAGCGGAATGTACCTGTATAAAATTGTGACTAACGAATTTTCAGACGTAAAGAAGATGTTGATACTCAAATAATTTATTATTTGAGTAGAAATCCCACTTTAGCGGGACTGATAATCAAATAGTGAAATATTGAGATAGCGAAATATTGAAAAAGCCTGCAGATAAATCTGCAGG
>LLZO01000033.1 GCA_001567545.1 Candidatus Tepidiaquacellales bacterium OLB5 | reverse complement strand
TTTTTTCTTTTTTCTACTTTCAAGCTTTTCTTCAACTTTTCTAGAGGATATTTTCTGTTTTTCAATTTCCAGCTTTTGCCTGTCAAATTCAAGCTTTGCTGAACGTGCTTTTTCTTCTTCGGTCTGCTTTAAAACTTTTTTTATACAGCTTTTGTGCCTGGAATAAATTTGTGCTTTGTACAGGGGTAAGTTTTTTACGGGCATATGAAGTAAAAAACCTGTGTGATGAAAGCAGATCTATAGTTGTTTTATACCATTGTGAATCATCAGTTTTATTGATCTCAAGGCTTTCCCATTCATTTCGAAGCATGTCAGAATATTCAAAAAAGTCAGGCCTTCCAAAATGATTAAGGTCTGCATCGCACAATACCTCTTCTGCCGGTGTTTTAGGGGTTTGAGGCATTTTTGTTGCATCTATACAGCTCAGTACTTTTTCAGTTTTTTCAGCATCGTAATTATGGCCAAGAAGGAAATTTTTTGCTATTTCTTTACCTTTTTCTTCGTGGTTATTATACGAAATTGTATACCCGGTATCGTGAAACCAGGCAGCAATTACAGCAATTTCAAGTTCTTCTTCGCTTAGATTTGATTTTTTCCCGATTTTTAATGTATTTTCAACTACATCCGCTGTATGGCTCAAATTATGGTAAGAAAACAACGGTGAAAGCTTTTCAGTGAATAAATTGCTTACAAAATCCTCGGTTTTTTTGAGTATATCTGTGACTGACATTTTAGTAATTATTGCATTAAAATATCTTTATAATAATTATATATCAATATATTTAATAATGATATTTCAGGGTTTTAAATACACCCTGATATCAATATTTTCCCATGTGGTTTGATCTGCTATCATATAATCTATAAATTCCCTTGACCATTTGTATTCATCCCCCTCTTTCCTGTACATATATACCGGGGCAAAAACGCAATTATTCACAGTACCTGAATATTCTTTCACTTTAACTATTCCCGGAATTGATTCTATTTCTTTCAATGTCACATCATCATCAACAAACGGCGAGCCTTCAAGGTAACTGCACCAGACAACTATCGCATCCTTTGAATTATTCAGGTTCTTTTGCGAAAGCAGGGTGAAGATCTTTCCCCCGGTCTGTGATTCATCCAGGGCATTTGCAACCTGGTGCATATTTGTGATAATCCTGCTGTTTGGATAGCTGCTGTTAACAAGGTCAACTATATCATCCGATACTTTTTCAATTTCAAACTTATTGTGATAAGGAGTTGAAAATGGTCCTGTAATGAACATTATAAACAGAATAAGCAGCGACAGGAATGCCGGGTAAAATTTTCCGTTCAGCCTGCTGTAAAAATAACCCAGCCCCGCAGCTGCAATTATTCCGAAAGCAGGGCCTACAACACCTACATATCTTAACTGCCCGATACTGCAGGTTAAATTTAATCCCTTTAATGCAAGAAGTGTCTGAACTGCAATTCCGCCAAAGAAAAAGAGTACCAGCAGCCAGTAATCTTTTAATGTTTTCTTTAAATAAATAATGATTAATGCAGATATAAAAAATGCTGCCTGTATAAACCCGAAAATTTTGGGGGAGTGAAGCAGGTAATAATACCAGTCAACCCCGGCATCTATCTTCAATAGTCTTGAATGAAGGGTCATATCATAAAAGAACTGAGTTGGATTTAAAGTAATAATAGTAGTATACAAATACCACAATACAGGGCCTGCCGCAGCAATATAGAGAACATTAAAATTCTTCCTGTAAGCATAGATCAGAAAATATACAGCACAAACATATGAGTATTCAGTGCGGAAAATAAATACCAGAGAAGAGGTTAAAAGCGCAGCTTTCGGGTTATCTTTTAGGTAATAATAAAATGAGAGTATTATTAAAAAGCCTGCAGGCAGCTCTGCAAGCGCTGAATACGATATATTGAAAAGTACAGGCTGAAATCCTATTACAGGAATCACCCATTCAGCATAAGGTACATTTTTCAGTTTTAAAATTCTGTACGCAGTATAAATTGTAAGAATAAATATCACAGCTGATACTATCTGAACCCCTTTTAAACCGAACTGAGCCGGAAGCGCAAATAATAGCACCCTGCCCATCCTGTGCCATGCACCTGTGCTTTGTGCAAATGAATCCAAAAAGTGGCGGTTATAATTGTAGTGGCTGGAATCATCAATAAAATAAAATCCGTCTGAATTTATTATCCAAACAGCCTGTACGGCTATTAATACAGCCCAGAATATGTATTTATTGGTCTTACTTTCCAAGTATTCAGGAATTGAATACAAAAATACTTTTATAATTACTGCTTATCAATGAAATAATTATGTTCATCTATAGAACTTTTAAGTGTTGAATTAATTTGATAATTTTGGGACAGTTCACGAAATTTACAGCAAAAAATAAAATTTATTGCTTTCAAAATTACTTAAATATACTTCCAAAGGTCTTTATTGCCCGCAGGCAGATCTGTTCATAGATCCATCAGGTAAAACTGAAAAAGCCGTAATTACCCATGCACACAGTGACCATGCCCGCAGGGGTTCAAAATATTACCTTGCTCACCCTGTTACTGCTGCATTAATGAAGCACAGGCTCGGAAGCAGTATCAATGTGCAGGAGCTGGAATACAATAAAAAATTAACAGTGAACGGTATAAAAAATTTCGCTTCATCCTGCAGGACATGTACCAGGTTCTGCTCAAATTCGACTTGAAGGAAACGGTGAAATTGCCGTGGTGACAGGAGACTATAAGCTGGAAAATGACAGCTTAAGCACTTCTTATGAACCGGTTAAATGCAGTGTTTTTATTACAGAATCCACTTTTGCACTGCCGATATATAAATGGGAATTACAGGAAAACATCTACAGGCAGATTAATGACTGGTGGAAAAGAAATAAACAAAACTCTGTAGTATCTGTTATTTGCGGTTATTCATTGGGTAAAGCACAGCGGATAATCAAACATCTGGATACATCTGCCGGGAAAATTTATACCCACCCTGTAATTGAAGATATAAACCGGATTTTGCGAAACTGCGGTGTTGATTTACCTTCAACCGTTCTTATTAATGAAAACATTTCATATAATGAGCTGAAGGGCAATATTGTAATCGCACCTCCTTCATTTACAGGAAGCGGATTTTTAAGTAAGCTTGAAAAATACTCAGTTGGTTATGCTTCCGGGTGGCTGAAAACACAAAAAGCATGGGGCAGGCAGTCGATCGATATTGGTTTTGTGCTTTCTGATCATTGTGACTGGGAAAGCCTGAACGCCGCTGTAAAACTTACAAAGGCAGAAAAAGTTTTCACGATGCACGGTTTCACCGGGCAGTTTGCAAAGTGGCTGAATGAAAATGATACAGAGGCTTATGAGCTTCATGAAATTTCCGGAAAGGAAGAAAACGGTTGAATAGTTTTTCTGAATTGTGTTCGCTGCTTAACCAGGTTTCTTCGGCAGATTATAAAAAGATACTTCTTAAAGAATACCTGGATTCATCAACAGATAGTGATATACTTTGGGCTTTATATCTGCTTTCCGGCAGAAAGTTGAGAAGATCCTTTGATATTACCGGGCTATGGGAAATTTTACCGAAACTTGCCGGTTTGCCTGAATGGCTTATTGATGAATCATATCAAATAAGCAGTGATAAAGCTGAAACAATTTCACTTATTTTGCCTGTTGACCCCGACGAAAAAAGGATCACACTATCAGAAATGATCAAGTTTGCTGATGATATTTCAGAGCTTCCGGATTCAGCGGAGCTTGAAAAAATTATTAATATTCTTAAAAGTATTAATGCAGAAGATAAGCTTTTATTTTTAAAATTAATTACTGGCGCATTCCGCTCCGGTATAAATAAAAAAGATATTGCCGCAGCCTTAAGTGAAAAATATTCTATAACAATTATTTCAGCATTCCATTTTTTGAGTGCAGCAGATCCGTATGAAGATAATCCTGATAACCTGTTAAAATATTATAAACGCAATAAAAAAATCTTCAGCAGTTATCCTTTCTGCAGTGCCCAAAATCAGGATACAGCTTCGGTTTTTCAGGGAGATTGTAAACAATGGCTGGCTGAGTGGAAATGGGACGGTTTACGGGTTCAGGTAATTTACAGAAAAGGAGAGTTGTTAATTTGGTCAAAATCAGGTGAGCTTGTAACCGAAAAATTTCCTGAACTGTTCAGATTAAGCCAATTTCTGGATGATGGAACTGTTATAGAGGGTGAAATCATAGCTTTCAGCAAAGGAAGACCTCTTCATTTTTCCATACTGCAGAAACGGTTAAGCCTGAAAACTGTTCCCGTTTCATTGACTGATGATTTCCCGGCTGCTTTAATTGCATTTGATATTCTTGAATTTAACGGAAATGATATCAGGTCCATGCCGCTAACAGAAAGAAGAAAAATACTGGCAAGTGTGACAGAAAAATCCGCTGACCAGGAAATTATGTATCTTTCTCCGCTGCTTGAATTTAAGTCATGGAAAGCGCTGGCAGAAATTAAAAACAGCGCTGCAGAAAACAATTGTAAAGGTATTGTTTTAAAGAAGAAAGACTCGGCTTATTCAGGGAATGACTGGCTGAGCCTCAATTTAGAACCGTATATTTTTAATGCTGTTTTACTTTATGCTCAAAGAAGCTTAAACAGCGAAATGTATTCTGAATTTACTTTCGGTGCATGGCATAACGATGAACTTATTACATTTACAAAAACAAGCGGGGGATTAAATGAAGTTGATTTAATTGAAATTTCAGACTTTATTAAAGCCAATACAATCGAAAAGTTCGGTCCTGTCAGAACTGTAAAACCTGAGCTTGTATTTGAAATACATTTTGAAGGAATATCTGAGTCAAAAAGACATAAATCCGGAATTACGCTTCGGAATCCCAGAATTCACCGCTGGCACAAAGATAAAAAACCGCACGAAGCCGGGTATTTAAGTAATCTTTTGGAATTATTGAATGCCGGTAAATAAAAAAATTAAATTTCCTGAAGATATTACTGAACGTAAACAAACTGCATACGGGATAATTACCCGCTGGTTTCAGAATATCGGAAGGCAGCCTTTCGAATTCCAGAAACAGGCATGGCATCATTACCTTGAAGGATTTAACGGACTGCTTAATGCACCAACCGGCAGCGGAAAAACATATGCTTTGTGGCTGCCTGTTGTGATGGAGTATATTATTAACACACCGGCATATAAAAAGAAAAAGCATAACGGCTTGCAGATGATGTGGATAACCCCATTGAAAGCATTATCAAAAGATATTGAAAAAGCTATGAAAGATGTACTTGAAGAGCTTGATATTCCCTGGCAGGTAAGTACAAGGACAGGTGATACTACGCAAACAATAAGAGCCCGCCAGAACAAAAATCTGCATGAAGTACTGATTACAACCCCTGAAAGTGTGCATGTTATGCTGGCGCAAAAGGGTTATGCAGAACGTTTTGAAAATCTAAAAGCAGTAATAGTTGATGAGTGGCATGAGCTGCTTGGCTCCAAAAGGGGAGTGCAGACCGAGCTTGCGCTATCGCGCCTGCGGGGGATAAATCCAAAATTAAAAGTATGGGGAATTTCTGCAACTATAGGAAATTTAAGCGAAGCTATGGATGTATTGCTTGGTGAAAACAAAGGTAAATGTAAAATTATCCGTGCAGAACATGAAAAAAAGCTGGATATCCGTTCAGTACTTCCGGATGAAGTTGAAAAATTCCCGTGGGCCGGACATTTGGGAATCAGGCTCATCCATAAAGTAGTACCAATTCTGAAAGCATCAAGATCAACATTAGTGTTTACCAACACCCGCTCACAGGCAGAAATTTGGTACCAGAAACTGCTTGAGCTGTACCCTGAGTTTGCCGGTGAAATTGCCCTTCATCACGGTTCAATAGATAAAAACCTGAGAAGCTGGGTTGAAAAAGCGCTGCATAATGAAAAGCTAAAAGTGGTTGTGTGCACTTCAAGTCTTGACCTTGGTGTTGATTTCCGCCCGGTTGATAATGTTGTGCAGATAGGCAGCCCAAAAGGTGTTGCAAGGTTCCTGCAGCGGGCAGGCCGCAGCGGGCATCAGCCCGATGCTGTAAGCAGGATATATTTTGTACCGACAAATTCTTTGGAGCTGGTTGAATGTGCTGCTATAAAAGAAGCAATAAGCCAGAAAGTTTTCGAGGACCGCCAGCCTATTCTTAAACCATACGATGTTTTAATACAGTATCTGATTACACTTGCAGTATCAGATGGCTTTGATGAAGAACAGGTCTTTAATGAAGTAATTTCAACCTTTGCATACCAAACGCTCCGCAGGGATGAATGGAACTGGATCATCAAATTCATAACAAGCGGGGGAGATTCACTTAAAAATTACGATGAATACAAAAAAGTAATTTTCGAAGAAGGTTTATACATGCTGAAAGACCGGAGGAAATCACTGTTCCATAAGCTTTCTATAGGTACAATAGATAGCGATGTAAGTATGAACATCCGTTATATGAGCGGCAAGTCACTTGGCACCATAGAAGAAGGATTTATCGCCAGCCTAAAAACAGGAGAAGTATTTTCCTTTGCGGGCCGCAGTGTTGAGCTGGTAAGGATTAAAGATAACACTGCATATGTTACGCGGAGCAAAAAACGCTCAAGCCGGGTGCCCAGCTGGCAGGGCGGCAGAATGCCGCTTTCATCACGCCTTACAGAAATGCTCCGCATTAAGCTGAATGAAGCACTTGAAAAGAACCCAAAAGATATAGAAATAAAAACCATAAAACCTATTATTGACCTGCAGGTTTCCCGTTCTGCTGTTCCTAAAAGCAATGAGCTGCTCATCGAGAAATTTGAGACAGAAGATGGATGCCACCTGTTCGTATATCCTTTTGAAGGGCGATTGGTTCATGAAGGAATGGCGGCAATACTTTCATACAGGCTCTCGCAGATAAAACCGATGACATTTTCTTATGCTATGAATGATTACGGTTTAGAGCTTCTGAGTGATACTGAAATTCCCATTGAAGATGCAATAAATAATAATTTATTTACGGAAGAAAATTTAATTGAAGATATATATAAAAGCATAAACAGCGGAGAGCTTGCTAGGAGGAGATTCCGCCCGATAGCCAGAATATCAGGGTTGATCTTTTCCGGCTACCCCGGAAAATATAAAACCTCGCGGAACCTGCAGGCATCATCACAGCTGCTGTTTGATGTTTTCAGCAGGTATGAACCAGAAAGCCTGCTTATTAAACAGGCTTATGAGGAAATGCTGCAGTTCCAGCTCGAAGAATTCCGACTGCGCAAAGCTTTAGCGAGGATACGAAAACAAAAAGTGATTATAAAATATCCGGGAAAACCAACGCCGTTCTCGTTTCCTATTCTGGTTGATTCTATGCGTGAAAAAATGTCATCAGAAAAGCTGGAAGACAGGGTAAGGAAAATGCAGCTTAAATATGAACTGGATTGAAGAATAAAATTAATTAATTTATCACCAATAATAACAGCCATACAATTACCCTTTTTGATACGGAGCTTACTCTGCTTCCCGAAAAAGCTATTTATTCCCGGGCTCATAAAACACTGATAGTAAGTGATATTCATCTCGGTAAAGTAGGACATTTCCGCAATGCCGGCATTGCAATTCCCGGCGGTCTTGCCGAAGCTGATCTTGTTACTCTGGATAAGATCATTAAAGATCATGAAATCGAGGATATTTTCATACTTGGAGATCTGTTCCACAGCGGCGTGAATTATGATATCAGGCTTTTTGATGCATGGAGGGATGTGCACCATGCTGTTGACCTTACACTTGTAAAAGGCAACCATGATATAATGAGTGACCAGGTTTATTCAAACTTCGATATAAAAACATATAAAAAATATTTTTATGGGAACGTTTCCTGTTTACCCATAAGCCTGCTGATGAAGATATTATACTGAACGGCTGCGATTATATTTTCAGCGGTCATGTTCATCCCGGGGTAAGGCTGCAGGGAAAAGGAAAACAGTCGTTAAGCCTGCCCTGTTTCCATTTCACAGAAAAACAATGTATCATGCCCGCTTTCGGTGAGTTTACCGGCAAATTTATTATTAAACCTAACGGAAAAGACAGGGTTTACGTTATCGCCAAAAGCAATAACGAACAGGTAGTTATGAAAGTTGATAAAAATTAAAATCCCGCTGATAGCGGGATTTTAAATTATGAGCTAGCGACCGGGATCGAACCGGTGGCCTGCGCATTACGAATGCGCTGCTCTACCAGCTGAGCTACGCTAGCCTGATTCAGACTTCAAAATTCTTATAGATTTTGAAGTCTTATCATTATTAATACCTGTACCATTCAGGCTTGTAAGGTCCTTCAACTTCAACGCCTATATATTTTGCCTGTTCAGCATTCAGTGTTTCCAGCTTTGCGCCTACCTTGGCAAGGTGAAGCCTTGCAACCTTTTCATCAAGATGCTTTGGAAGAACATATACTTTGTTTTCGTAGTTTGTGTGATTGTTCCAAAGCTCAATCTGTGCAAGCGTCTGGTTGGTGAATGAGTTTGACATCACAAACGACGGATGTCCCATTGCACAGCCAAGATTTACAAGTCTACCTTCAGCAAGAACAATTATCTCTTTGCCGTCAACATTATAAAGATCAACCTGCGGTTTAATTGTTTCTTTTGTGTGACCGTAATTCTTGTTAAGCCATGCCATATCAATTTCATTATCAAAATGACCTATGTTGCAGACTATAGCCTTGTCTTTCATTGATTTAAAATGTACATCGCGGATAATATTCAGATTGCCGGTTGCAGTAACCAGGATATCGCAAACTTTGGCAGCTTCATCCATTGTAACAACCTGGTAGCCGTCCATCGCAGCCTGTAAAGCGCAGATAGGATCTATTTCTGTTACCATAACCCTTGCCCCTGCACCGCGTAATGACTGGGCTGAACCTTTTCCAACATCACCGTAACCTGCAACAACTGCAACTTTTCCTGCCATCATTATATCAGTTGCTCTTCTTATAGCATCAACCAATGATTCTTTGCAGCCGTATTTATTATCGAACTTTGACTTTGTTACTGAATCATTAACATTTATGCATGGCAATGGAAGTGTGCCTTTTTTCATTCTTTCATACAGCCTGTGTACGCCTGTTGTAGTTTCTTCGCTGATACCTTTAATGCCCTGAATAAGCTCAGGGTAATCATCCAATACCATATTTGTCAGGTCGCCGCCGTCATCAAGAATCATATTGAGCGGCCTCTCAAAAGAACCGAAGAACAGTGTCTGCTCTATGCACCAGTTGAACTCTTCTTCATTCATGCCTTTCCACGCATATACGGGAATACCCGCTGCAGCAATAGCTGCGGCAGCATGATCCTGAGTTGAAAATATATTGCATGATGACCATTTTACTTCAGCGCCAAGCTCTACCAGTGTTTCAATAAGCACAGCGGTCTGAATAGTCATGTGCAGGCAGCCGGCAATTCTTGCGCCTTTTAAAGGCTTGGAATCCCTGTATTCTTCACGGATTGACATAAGCCCCGGCATCTCTGCTTCAGCAAGCCTTATTTCTTTTCTTCCCCACTCGGCAAGAGAAAGGTCCTTTACTTTGAATTTTTCAAGCTTTAAATCTTTTTCTAATGTTTTAGGCATATTATTAATTATTTTTTATAAATTGATTATTTTTTCGTTTTTACTTTTTCAAGCTCAGCAGTAAAGGAATTATAAGCTTCATCATCAAATAAACAAAACACAACTTTTTCCAGAGTTGTTTCCTGCTTTTCCTTTTTTATTTTATTGAAATGTTCCAAAACTGTATCAACAATTATCCTGCTGCTTTCTGCTATCGGGTAACCGAATATCCCCGAGCTTATTGCTGGGATTGCAATTGATTTCAGCTTTTTCTTTTCGGCAACTACCAGTGAATTTTCAACTGCCATTTTCAGCTTTTCTGCTTCGCCGGATTTACCGTCTTTATACCTTGGACCTACAGCATGTATAACATGTTTTGCTTTCAGGTTTCCGCCGCTGGTAATTACTGCGCCGCCTATAGGAACGTTGCCAATTTTTTTTGATTCCTGCTGGATAATCATCCCGCCCCGTTTTACAATTGCAGCAGCTAATCCGCCTGAATGCATTAAAAATGTGTTTGCGGGATTCACAATAGCCTCAGTATCAAGCAGAGTAATATCACCTTTAATTATTTCTATTTCTGTATTGCCTATTTTCATGTTCAGTTATCCGTTTATTGTTATTCCCAGGTCTTTTAATTGCCGTTCGTCAACCGGGCTTGGTGAATTATCCATCAAGCCAACTGCGCTTGTGGTTTTGGGGAATGCTATGGTTTCACGTATATCTTTCGTTCCGCAAAGAGTTGCGATTATCCTGTCAAATCCAAGCGCAAAGCCCCCGTGTGGCGGTGCCCCGTATTTGAATGCTCCAAGCAAAAAACCGAATTTCTCTTCCTGTTCCTGTTTGGTTAACTTAAGTACATTAAATACCTGTGACTGTATATCACCCCTGTGAATTCTTATACTGCCTGAGCCGAATTCGCTTCCGTTGCATACCATATCATAGCATATAGCCCTGATGGATGTCAGTAATTCAGCATTTGCACCGGGATCTTCGCATCCCTCTGCAAGCTTAGCAAGATCTGCATCATGAGGCATTGTAAATGCGTGATGCTCTGCGACAATAGTCCCTGATTCTTCATCAAATCCAAAAAGAGGGAAGTCATTCACCCACAGGAATTCATCTCGGGTTTCATCTGTCAGGCTGAACTGCTCTGCAAGCTTTAATCTCACGTTACCCAGCCCGCTTAATACTTTTTTCTTTTCCCCGGATAAAATGAATAAAACATCACCTGCTTCAGCTGAAAAATCATTTTTAATTCCGGCCTGTATTTCTTCCGATAAGAATTTCAGCATAGGCGATGAAACTGTTCCGTCTGAATTGTATTTAATATAGCCAAGCCCGCCGAATTTAAGAGTTTTAACATAATCTGTCAGACCGTCAATAATTTTTCGTGTTACATCCTGCCCGCTTAGCTTTATTCCTGCAACTATGCCGCTTGCTGAAATTGCATCTGCAAATACTTTAAAATCAGTATTCCGTACAGTATCAGTTATATTAACTATTTTTAATTCGCCTTTAATTCTAAGGTCAGGTTTATCGCTTCCGTATGCTGCCATTGCTTCATCATAGCTCATTGTTCTGAAAGGCTGTTTAAGCTCAACACCTTTTATTTCTTTCCAAATATCACAAATTACACCTTCAACAACCCTGAATACATCCTGCTCCTCGACAAATGACATTTCAAGATCTATCTGGGTGAACTCAGGCTGGCGGTCTGCCCTTAGGTCCTCATCGCGGAAACATTTGCATATCTGTACATAGCGGTCCAAACCGCTTACCATTAATATTTGTTTATAAGTCTGAGGTGATTGAGGCAGAGCGTAAAATTTTCCCTTATGCACCCTGGAAGGAACAAGGTAATCGCGGGCGCCTTCGGGAGTTGATTTCATTAAAATTGGTGTTTCAACTTCAATAAACTTTTCGCGCTCAAAATTTTTATGAACAATGTTGTAAACATTGCTTCTTAATACCAGGTTATCGGCAATTTTTTTTCTGCGCAGGTCCAGGTACCTGTATTTGAACCTTAGTTCTTCTGAAGCTTTTATATCTTCTTCAACAACAAACGGAGTAACTTCCGAGGTGTTCAAAATTTCAATTGCATCAGCAAGCACTTCAATTTCTCCGGTCGGCATATTCGGATTAGCTGATGTTCTTTGCTGAACTTTTCCGGTTGCAGAAATAACAAATTCCAGCCCAAGTGATTTTGCTGAATTATAAATATCCTGAAATTCGGAATTAACTGTAATCTGTGTTATTCCGTACCTGTCCCTTAAATTGATAAATATCACACCACCTAGATCGCGTACCTGCGAAACCCATCCGTTCAGCGTAACAGTTTTACCGGCGTCGCTTATTCTAAGCTCGCCGCATGTGTTGGTTCTTTTAGCAAATTTCATAGAATTACAAAAATACGCATAATTTTAAAGGGTTTCAATGAAAAGGATTTATTATGTTTTCAATTGAATAAGCCACCATTTAACCCTATATTTGCTTAATTTTATTCATTTTTGCAAAATTTATTATT
>LLZO01000032.1 GCA_001567545.1 Candidatus Tepidiaquacellales bacterium OLB5 | reverse complement strand
CTGAACAGGATAGTTATAGCAGAGCATTTACGGATATTTCTGAAAGAAAAATTCGGTTCTGAAAGCAAAGTTATAAGGTACGGTCTGAATTTTGAAAATTTTAATAATCCTGATAAAAATTTCGGAAGCCCGGTAACATTACTTTATATGGACCACCAGCTGCCGAATAAAAATGCAAAAGCTGCAATTGAAACAATTAAACAGGTTAAAAATAAATTTCCGGATTTAAAAGTAAAAGGATTCGGGATGAACATATATAACAGCATACCCGAATATATTAAATTCACTAAAAATCCTGATGACAATAAGCTCCGGGAATTATACTCAACATCTGATATATTTATTTACCCTACATTGTTTGAGGGCTGTCCTACAACTCCGTTGGAGGCAATGGCATGTAAATGCGCAGTTACAGCAAATGCCGCAGCGGAAATTCCGTATTACATAACTCACAAAGAATCCGGAATGCTTGCTGACCCTTTAAAGCCAGAGCAGCTTTTTGAAGGAGTATGTTATTTGATCGAAAATCCGGAAGAATTAAAAAGGATATCATTGAATGGGTATGAAAGCGTACAGAAGATGTTCCGGTGGGATGATAAAGTAAAAGAGCTTGTTGATTTTATAAAAAGCACAAAGTAACTGCAGAATTTGGTAAAAATATCAATAATAATACCCAATCTGAACGGTTTAAAGCACCTGGAATACTGCATTCCTTCGATATACTCACAGAAAAAGAAGATTGATAAAGAAAGCAGCTTAGAATATAAAATTATTATTGTTGATAACGGTTCAAATGACGGATCGGCAGAATTTATTGAAAAACATTACCCTGAAATTAACCTGATAAAGTTCAGCACAAATACCGGCTTTGCCGCCGCAGTAAATGCGGGGATTAAATTTTCGATGGAACATTACCCCGGGAACATTATACTGCTGCTTAACAATGATATCGAACTTAAGGAAGATTTTCTTGCAGAGGGAGTAAAGTCATTCAATCAGTTCCCTGAGAGCAGTATAGCTGCTGTTAAGATGATGAATTTCAGTGAACGAAGCAGGATTGACGATACAGGGAATTTCATAACAAAAAAAGGCGGTACATCTTATCCCCGGGGGAACGGGCAGATTGATACCGGCCAGTTTGATAAACCTGAATTCATTTTCGGGGCATGCGCCGGAGCTGCTTTTTACAAGGAGGAAGTATTTAAGACAGCTGGTCTGTTTGATGAAAGATTTTTTGCTTACCTTGAAGATATCGATTTATCTTTCAGGGCACAACTTGCTGGATTTAAATGCGTTTACCGGCCGGATGCTGTATGTTATCACCGGCGCGGGGGAAGCACAATAAGCACATTCAAATTCCAGATGAGAATGAATGAAAGGAATATGGTTTGGCTGAGAATAAAAAACTATCCTTTGCTGCTTTATATAATTTACCAGCCGTTATTTTTTGCAGCAAGGCTGCGTAGGTTCTATTTTATTTTAAAACATAACGGTTTTGAGTCTTTGGCAGCTGCAATAA
>LLZO01000031.1 GCA_001567545.1 Candidatus Tepidiaquacellales bacterium OLB5 | reverse complement strand
AAAACTAATGGCAACTATATCATTAGCGGACACTCATTAGCTGTAGGGGTATCTGATATTTACTTAAGTGAAATTAACCAGAATGGAACAATTGTATGGACTAAAACAATAAGTGGCCCATGGAATGGAGTTTACAATTATGATATTATCCTCACATCTGACGGAGGTTTTGTTGTCTCGGGACAGGAATCACTTTTTGGTGCAGGTTATATTGATATGTTTATCTTAAAATTCAATTCTTCAGGAAATCTATCATGGGCAAAAACAATTGGAGGAACAGAAACTGAATATTGCTGGTCCGTAAAGCAGGTTTCGGATGGCGGTTACATCCTGGGTGGATATACAAATTCGTTCGGAGCCGGAAGTAATGATATGTACATAGTTAAGCTTGACGCAAACGGAATTTTTCAATGGAATAAGTGTATTGGAGGAACAGGGAATGATATAGCTAGAACTGTATTACAAGCAACAGATAACAATTATGTGATTGCTGGAAGTACAACTTCTTTTGGTTCAGGTAACGCTGATATGTATATAGTAAAGCTTGATTTGAATGGTAATTTGTTATGGAATAAAACTTTTGGCGGCACAAACATAGATGAAGCTAGAAAGATAATAAGCACTAGTGATGGAGGATGTGTTATTGCAGGTTCAACTAATTCTTTTGGTGCGGGAAATGGGGATATGTATATTGTAAAAATTGATATAAACGGCAATATTCAATGGAACAGTGTAGTAGGCTCTACTGGTATAGAAAGTGCATATTCAATTATACAAACAAATGATGGTGGATATGCTGTAACCGGTTATACAAATTCCTTTGGAGCTGGTAATAATGATATTCTTCTAGTAAAATTAGATATCAACGGAGTTTTACAATGGACTAAAACTGTAGGTGGTTCCGGTGCAGAATTAAGTTTTGGTTTGTTGAATACTATTGATAACGGGTATATTATCGCTGGAAATACAAATTCGTTTGGTGCTGCTGGTTTAGATATGTTTATTGTAAAATTTGATGCAGCCTGGAATACTTGCAGTAATTTTACAAATCCTGTTAGCAACTATACTACCGGTGGTGTTGTTAATACACCCTCACCGACAATAATTTCGCAGTCACCTACTGTGGAGAATCCAACTCCGGTTATTAATACCAGTGGTAACATTACACCAATATGCGCTTCAGTTGGTTTATTACCTATTGAAAATGAGTTACCGATTGAATTTAAACTTGAACAAAATTACCCAAATCCTTTTAATCCTGAAACAAGGATCAAATTTCACTTGAAGGATAAGACAAATACAGTAATAAAAGATTTACGATGCACTTGGAAAAGAATTATCCATTCTTATAAATGAAAAATTTAAATCCCGGTACTTATGAAGCAAGCTGGAATGCAGAAAATTATTCAACCGGTATATATTTTTATACATTACAAACCGAAAAGTATTCAGAAACAAAAAAAAATGATTCTGATAAAATGAGAAATATATTAAAAATATTATTCATTATTATAATGCTGCCCTTTGTGCTTCTTTCTCAATGGCTGCCTGAAATTTCAATAGCTAGTAATACATCATTGGGTTATCCCGTAGTTTCTTCCAAAGGTGACTCTATTTATGTATTCTGGCAGGATAACAGGTTTGGAAACTTTGAAATACTCAATAAGATTTCTTTTGACGGCGGTTTCAGCTGGGGTCCAGAAATAAGACTTACAAATAATTCAGGAACATCATCAAATCCAGCAGTTTATATTAACGGTTCGCATATTTATTTGTTTTGGCAGGATAACACCGACGGTAATTTTGAGATATATTACAAACAATCCACAAACGGTGGAGTAAGCTGGAGTAACGATATACGGGTTACTAATTTTACGGGAAATTCTGTTTCCTGTTCGGTTACTGGTATTGATGATAATTTACATCTTGCATGGATAGATAACAGAGATGGTAATAATGAAATTTATTATAAACGATCAACAGATTCGGGGTTGAATTGGGAAACAGACATTAGGTTAACCAATGACACAACATCTTCCGGAACACCTTCTATTTCTGCTTCGGGATCGAATGTGCATATTATTTTCAGAGATAGAAGAATAGGGCTTATTCAATTTTTTCACAAAACATCAACGGATTATGGAATTACATGGGGCGTGGATAATCAAATTACAAATTTACCAAACGCATTTATTGGTAGTTTTTCAAAGTCAGCAGTTTATGGCTCTTTTATTCATTTATTATGGAATGACAACAGAAGCGGGATTAATGAGTTATTTTACATGCGTTCAACAAACTCGGGATTAAACTGGGAACCTGAAAAACAATTGACAAACACTTCTTACAGTTCTTTTAATCCATATTTATCCGTCTCGGGTCAAATTGTGCATATATCTTGTCAGAGACCAATGGGCTCATCCGCTGTTACAGTTTATAAAAGGTCAACAAATAACGGAGAGTTATGGAGTGAAGATACTGTTATTGCAGAAGATTGTTTCTATCCTGCATTAAATTCGAGCAGTTCAGGAGTAAACGCGGTTTATATAAAGAATTCACCGACTGGCTATATATATTTTAAGAAAAATCCAACAGGGAATTTAATAGGATTATCAATTTTATCATATCATGTTCCTAAAAATTATTTATTATTTCAAAATTATCCAAATCCTTTTAATCCTTCAACTAAAATTAAGTTCCAAATCAAAGAAAATTCAAAAGCAATAATTAAAATATATGATGTCCTTGGCAAAGAGATATCCATTCTTGTTAATGAATCTCTTCAGCCCGGAACTTATGAGATTAGCTGGGATGCAGTAAATTTACCGAGCGGTATATATTTTTATTCCCTTCAAACTGGTAAGTATTCAGAAACTAGAAAAATGACATTGACAAAATGAGAACAACTTTTATAAGTATAGTTTTGATATCATTACTTTATTATGTTTCAGAGTGTTCATCACAGAATAATTATACTAAATTAACAGAATTCAATACAGAAGACATAAATGATTTTCCAAAACCTAAAGGTCATTTAACTTGTGAACAGTGGAAGCAAAGAGTCGACTCAGTATGGGGTCAAGGAATTTCCACCTCAGATAAACTCGTTGTCTTTGATAATTTTTGGAATAAAATTGATTCACTTTTTGCATGTTTTCATAACCATCCGATTAATTGGGATTCACTTAAACAGACTTATAGACCTAAAATTGCTTCAGGAGTTAGTAAAGGCAGATTTATTGGAATTATGAACCACTTAACGATGCTATTAAAGGAATCTCATACCGCTGCAAGAGATCTTAGCTTAAATAAAACTCTTACTCCGGGTAAACCATTATTTGTACTTGGAGGTTGGGGTATAAATAACCATTTTGGAGCCGGACTAACACCTTTACCTGATAGTTCTTTATTGGTTTATCAGGTGGTTCCACTGCATCCTTTAGGATTAGAAAGAGGGGATATTGTTCTTGGGTATGACAGAATACCCTGGCGAATTCTTGTAAGGTATATTTTAACCTGCGAGTTACCAGTTGTAAATGATTTTAGCTGGGTAGGTTCATCGCCAAGTGCTTATAGTCATTCTTTATTAATTAGCGCGGGAATGAATTGGCACTTATTCGATACAATTGATGTGGTTAAATATTCTACAGGTGATACTTTGCATTTGTCAACCAATTTATTATGGAATCAAAACATGCAGATTTTTTGCACAGAGCAAATGAATATACCTGGAATCCCTAAACCAATTTATGACCAACAGCTTTGTTCCTACGGGATTATTGCCGGAACTAACATTGGATATATTTATGTATGGGGTTGGTGGGGGAATGTATCTGAATTGTTTTATAATGCAGTAGTTGCACTAATGAATACAGATGGTTTAATAATTGATTTCAGATATAACGAAGGAGGAGAAATGCCTTTGAGTGATTCTGCAATGAATATACTTTTTGATACAACAGTTTTTACAGTAGATTTTGCTTCAAGATGTTCACCAAACCATCAGGAAATGTGTCCTGAAAATAGACCGGAATATTATGTAATTCATGGGAGACCTCCTGGATATCAAAAGCCAATAGCAGTTCTTACCGGTCCAGGTGCTGTTAGCTCCGGTGACCAGGTTGCTTTAAAATTGAAATATCATCCCAAAGCAAGATTCTTTGGAAAATCAACTTCTTCCGCATTTAATGCTCCGTATGTTCATAACTTAAGTAACAATTATGGTCTCATGATTGCAGAATTTGATGCATACCAGCTTAGCAATCCAGGTATTTATTTAACACATAGAGAGTTTGAAGTTGAAGAAAATATTTGGCTTAGCAAAGAGCTTGTCAGACAGGGTAGAGATGATGTTGTTGAAGCAGCTATATGCTGGATAGATTCATGTATTATCGGAATTTCCAATTATGGGTCAGTAATTCCAGGATCGTTTTCTTTATACCAAAACTATCCAAATCCATTTAATCCGGTTACTAAAATAAAGTTTGATATTCCTTCATTCAAAAATGTTAGTGAACCAAAAGTTAAGCTCATAATTTATGATATGCTTGGCCGAGAAATTGCTGTACTGGTTAACGAGAATCTAAAGCCCGGTACTTATGATGTTAACTGGAATGGTTCCGAATTTGCTTCCGGAGTTTATTTCTACAAACTGGAAGCAAATGGACTTTTTGAAACAAAAAAATTAGCTTTAATAAAGTAAAAACACATTTTTCATCCTTACAAATCAATTTAAGTACATTAAAAACAATGTTTTGCAATATCTAACACAAAAGTGTTAGATATTGCTGCTATATCTTGTGAATTGTCAAACTTTTCACACAGTTGTGCTATAGTTTCATCATGAATATAAAAATATGTTTGTATAAACGTATTTTTAACATCAATCAGGAGTATTCAAAATGAAAACAATTAAAGCACTGGCTGCTATATCTATGATTTTTATTAATGTTCTGTTGTTAGCACAGGATAAATTCGGAAATAATGAGCCGATTAGCGATGTGCTAATTAGCATCAAAGAAAATCATTACCAAAAGATCAGTAATTCTATTCCAGATTATAACTCTGCTGCAGAATGGCGTACTGCAATTGATTCAGCCTGGGGTCCGGGTTTACCAACATCCGAGAAACTTCTGATCTTTGATAAATTCTGGAATAAGATAGATTCGTCATTTGCATGTTTTAATCATATTCAGGATAACTGGCTTGCACTAAAAAACCAATATCGACCTGAAATAGCTGCCGGTGTTAGTAAAGGCAGATTTATGGCTATTATGAATGTATTGGCGTTATCATTAAAAGAATTACATACCAACCCGTATGATATCAGTTTAGTAAATAATTTATCAATACAGCCGGGTACTCCGTTTTTGCTCATTGGAGGCTGGGGAGCCCAAACACAGTTTGGCGCCGGATTAACACCTCTTCCCGATAGTTCTCTGCTTGTTTATAAAGTAATTCAAAATCATCCGCTTGGACTTCAACCCGGGGACATAGTTCTTGGCTATGAAGGAATTCCGTGGAAAACTTTGGTAAAACAGTTATTAAGTTATCAATTACCATTTGCGGGACCAATTGGAAGCAGCCCTAGCGCATTTACGCACAGTCTTCTTATGGCAGCAGGCAGAAACAGACATTTATTTGAAACTATAGATATAATAAAATTTTCAACCGGTGATACTGTTCATTTATCAACAGCTCCTCTATATGGCTTACCTGCTCTTTTTTGCGATGAGCAGATGGATATTCCAGGAGTACCAAAACCAAATTATCCAGCAGGACAGTATGTATCACACGGAATAGTTCAGGGAACTAACATTGGCTATATTTATGTAATGCAATGGACTGATAATGCCGGTACATTATTTAATAACGCAGTTCAATCATTAATGGGCACAAGCGGACTTATCATAGATTTTCGTACTAACTTCGGCGGTAATATGTTTCTAAGCGATTCCGCTTTGAAAAAGTTATTTACATCTTCTATGATAACTATTGACTGGGGCAGAAGAACCAATGCTTCCAACCATATTCAGATGACTTTGAATAACGTATCAGCAAATTACAAAATTAATGGCGCTCCTCCCGGTTACCTGAAACCTATTGCTGTATTAACCGGTCCCGGAGCAGGAAGCTCAGGCGATCAGGTTGCATTCAGAATGAAGTTTCATCCAAGAGTAAAGGTATTTGGTAAACCTACAAACGGAGCATTCAACAGCCCCACAACTTTATCTCTCCATCCGGATTGGGTTTGCAGATACCCGGCTGCAGATGCATATGACCTTGCAGCAGGAAAATATTTAACCCATTTGGAATTCCCTGTTGATCAGAATGTTTGGTTAACACCCACAGGTGTTTCTCAGGGTAAGGATGATGTTGTTGAAGCAGCAATTGAATGGATTAATATTTTCTCAGGTCTTCCAACAACTTTGTTTACAGATAATGCAGAAGGCGGTTTCGGGAAATGGGTAACAAACCAGGGATGGGCTGTAATTAAGAAGAATGCCCGGTCGCCTGTAAATTCTTTAACCGATAGTAAAAATAACTATAGTAATAATGCTGATAATTCCATGACGTTAAAAAACCCGGTAAATTGTTCAGGCAAAGATGCTGTAGTGTTAAGTTTCTGGCATAAGTATGCAACTCAGATTGATAAGGACTTCTGCAGGGTTGAAGTATCAAGCAATAATGGTTCCACATGGCAGGAAGCGGCAAAGTATAGTGGTACAGTAAGCGCTTTACACGAAGCTAAAATTGATATAACAAAATATGCCAATAATTCATCAAATGTTAAAGTGCGTTTCAGGTTAACCTCAGATGCGAGCACTGTAGCTGATGGATGGTATTTAGATGATGTTTTAATTACCGGATACACATCAGGAAGTCAAAAGCCGGATATTTCGGAGCAGAATAACAATCCATTTACCTTTTCGCTTTCACAAAATTATCCCAATCCCTTTAATCCGGTTACAATAATTAATTTCTCAGTGCCAAAATCTGCATTTGTCAGCTTAAAGGTATATGATGTGCTAGGAAAGCAGGTTGAAGAGTTGGTGAATGGAAACACTAATGCCGGAAATCATAGTCTTCAATTTAATGCCGGCGATTTTGCTTCAGGCATCTACTATTACAGGCTTGAATCATCAGGCTACGTTGCGGTAAAGAAAATGTTATTAATAAAATAATTAGATAGAATTGTGATAAAACTTTCGATTGTATTTATTGCATTATATTTTATTACCAGATTAGCTAATTCCCAAAGCAGCTGGACTGCTTTAGGATCGGGGATGGATGCCAGGGTTCACACTGTAAAGGCAATGAACAATAATTTATTTGCCGGAGGTGAATTCTTATCTGCAGGTAATATTTCTGCTAACCGGATCGCAAAATGGGATGGCACTAACTGGTCGTCCCTAGGATCGGGAACAGATAGTATTGTTCTTGACATAGAAATATCTGGTGATTCTTTGTTTGCATGTGGTGACTTCATCAATGCGGGAGGTGTAACTACAAATCGTATTGCAATGTGGTATGGGAACTCTTGGAATGCATTGGGTAATGGAACCAATGGAAGAATAAGAACAATATTTATAAAAGATTCTATTATATATGCCGGCGGTGATTTTACATCTGCCGGCAGCATCACAGCAAATTATATCGCAAAATGGGATGGAAATAGCTGGTCTGCTTTAGGCTCTGGTATGAATAATTCTGTTTATTCAATAGGATCAATTGGTAATGATATTTACGCTGCAGGATTATTTACTTCTGCCGGTGGTACTCCTGCAAACAGGATAGCTAAGTGGGATGGTAATTCCTGGGTACCTTTGGGAAGCGGTCTGAATAATATGGTTCAATCAATTTTCACTTCGGGAAATTTGGTTTATGCCGGTGGTAACTTTACTATGGCTGGTGGTATACCTGCTAATAGAATTGCCGTATGGAATGGGTCTAATTGGTCACCTATAGGGAATGGTTTCAATAATATTGTGATATCACTAGAAATGTTCAATAATAATTTAATTGCATCGGGTACTTTTACACTATCAGGCAGTGATACAGTAAATAGAATTGCTAAATGGAATGGAAATAGTTGGGAAAGCCTTGGAGGCGGTATGAATAATATTGTGAGAAATATTTCCGTTTGGGAAAATACTATTTATGCTGGCGGTTTATTTACTATGGCAGGTAATACATCCGCCAATTATATTGCTAAATTAACTGATATACCAACAGCACTAAATGGATATACAGAAAAAATTTATTCATTTCAATTACACCAAAACTACCCAAATCCTTTCAATCCTTCGACGAGAATAAGTTTTAGCTTGCCTGAAAGATCATTTGCTACTTTGCGGATTTACGATATACTGGGCAGGGAAGTAGCTATTCTGCTTAACAGTGAGTTGAACACAGGTAATCACTCAGTTAATTGGGATGCATCAAACTATCCCAGCGGAGTGTATTTTTATATGTTTGAAGCAGGTAGTTACACTGAATCTAAAAGAATGATCCTCTTAAAATAATTTTATCAAATTTAACAAATAAATTGAGTTAATTAAGCAAAAATAATAAAAGCAATTCGTCACAAATCTTAAGGAGATACAAAATGTTGAAGGCAGAGAAATCCCGATACTCATCGGGGAAGGCAGTTTACAAAGTATTTTTGATAATGATAATCATCGCAGCAGGATTCACAAATCTGTATGCACAATCCGGCAAAGTTGATATAATAATTAAACAACCGCCACCGAACCAGTTGGGTGTTGGTGATATGTGGAACCTTGAACTTAATAATACTTCAGGAAAAGATATAAAGATCTACCTTACCGGAACCGCTACAGAGGAAAAAGACGGACTGATTATAGAAGGAAAATCAAAAGTATTTACACTTAAGCCCGGCAGGAGTAATTTTAAGTATAATGATTTTTCAAGCGCCGAAGTAAAGTATAATAACGGCAAGTACAAAGAAATTATTTTAAGAACCGGCAATGCGCCGGAGGGCAGATACACGATTTGCGTAACAGCATTTGATGAAAGCAGCACAGAAGTTGGCAGGGAAAACTGCATTATACAGAGTGTTGTGCGGATGGGAAACATAACATTGCTAACTCCCGGAGATGGGGAAGAGATCGAACCGCAGAAGCCAACTGTGTTTACCTGGACACCTTTGCCTGGGGCGAAGGAATATACGCTGAAGATGTATGGACCCAGAGGAAAAGAAGATGAGGATATGGATTTGGATTTACATAAACCTCTTTTTGAAAAAACGGGCATAACAACTACAACATTTCAGTATCCTTTAACGGCTCCAAAACTTGAAGAGGGGAAAAAATATGCATGGCAGGTATCTAGTGGTGATGTGCAGAGTGAAGTTGGACTTTTTGTGAAAGAGGACATCATCTGGGATACAGATAAACCTAAAAGAAAAAAAATTGATATTTTATTGGAATTAGTACAAAATCAAAAAACCGTTATGAAGACTGAGTCTGATTCTGTTGGAAATTTTAGATTTTCAAATATTCCCAATGGAGAGTATAATCTAAGAATTACAAACAGAATACAAGAAGGTGCTGAATACCTGTTGAAAATTGGTGATATCAGTACAGTAATTTGTGGTTCGTTAGATCATTTATGTAATAGAACATTAACTATTTCTGTCGGGGGTATTTATTCAAGAAACGAAAATGTGCTAGTATTAGAAAGTGGGGATATTTCTGCTATGGCATGTCCATGTTGTGTTTGTTGTCCACCCTATTGCGAGCCGGGTGATGATGGGTATAAACCCAAGAAATAGAACAAATAGATTAAATTAGGGTAAATCAAGGAGAAACAAAATGTTGAAGGCAGAAAAATTCCGAAATTCATCAGAGAAGTCATTTTACAAAGCAATTTTAATATAGTTGATAATAGCAGCTGGTTTTATAAATCTTTATACTTAAGCAAAAAAAAGTGTAGATTATACTTACACAGTTGCCTCCTGGTATACTTTGTATTGATGATTCAAGGAACCTTAAGTCACAACAATACAACAAGTAAAGAGGTAAAATTTTCCTGTCCGGAACAATGCTAGAATAAAAAGACGGGCTGATAATTGAAAATTGATGGATATTCTAAAAAAAATGTAATATCAACTTATGTATAAACAAAAAATTTATTTTTCTTATTATTATTGCTTTAATTACCCAAAATATATTCTCCCAATCCGGCAAAGTTGTGATAATACTCAAACAACCTCCGCCGCTTTCATTCAAGCTGGAAGATATGTGGAAGATCACCCTGAATAACTCTTCACAGCAAACATACCGCGTGCAATTACGCGGTGTAGCTACCGAGGTGAGCGAAGGATTTATCGCTGATGCAGTTACGGGAACCTTCACATTACATCCTGGTGTGAAGGTTGTTACTGCCGCGGATATTAAACCTATTAAGGTAAATCAAACTAATCCCAAATACGAAGATGTGGTAAAAAATGTGGGTACAGTACCAAGCGGCAGTTATGATATCTGTGTTTACGCAATCGACGCGGAAACAGGTATTGAGCTTGCAAGTGACTGCATATTCACTGAAGTGCTCAACCTTTCACAGGTTGAGCTGCTTTCACCTGAAGATAATTTTTCACTTTCATTGGGGGATGATATTAAACAATCCACCGAAACTAAATATGAACTGTATAATACCAGGTCAGCTCAGCAGATAATGTTCTCGTGGATGCCGCCAACACCGGTTAGTGCGGGGCAAAGGGTAACTTACAGGCTAAAAATAGCGCAAATGTACCAAATGCAATCGGCTTACGATGCGATGCAGTCAAATCCGCTTTATTATAGTATACATAACCTTATGACAACAATTTACCAGTACCCAATTGCGGCACGGCCGCTTTCAGGCGGAAGTTTTGCATGGCAGGTTGAAGCTTTTGTGAACGGTGTGCTAATGTCAACTAGCGAAGTGTGGCAGATCAATTCAGGAAAAGAAACATCACCTGTTACAAACCTGGAGAAGCTGAAATTCATGAAAAAATACTGGGCGCTAAATGATGGGACATATAACTCAACGGGTTCAGAAAATCAAACAAAGAAAAAACCACTC
Organism: Candidatus Tepidiaquacellales bacterium OLB5; assembly: GCA_001567545.1. GTDB lineage: Bacteria > Bacteroidota > Ignavibacteria > Tepidaquicellales > OLB5 > OLB5. The sequence goes on along the minus strand of LLZO01000031.1, from coordinate 2,054 downwards.
ATGTTCGCCTTCAATAGCAAGCTATATGGAGAAACAGCAAATCGCTCAGGCACAGGCTCAGATAAAGAACCGCAATACGGATATTGGGAAATAAACCCATCAATCGCTTTATACGGACTTCCATTTTCAGCCCCGATGCTCTTTTCTTCAGAAAATTCCGGTTCACGGCAAAGCATAAATACCCTTAACCTAAGCCTTGATGCTCAGGTGATAAAGGATTTCATCATGGAAAAAGTCGAACGCGAAAAGGATAAACTGCTCGAAAAAGGCAACAAAGAGTTTTCTTCACTAAACGATAAACAAAAAGATAAGCTTGAAACAGATGCAAAGAGAAAAGTAAGTTCAAAACTTCATCCAATTTTAAAGCTTATGTCTTCGTTCAGGTCACTTGGTATTGGAACCAGTTACCCGGATTACACTCCATTAACAGTACGTGGCGTTCCACTGACAGGAGTAAATATCGAGCTTAACCCTGGGCTGCTGTATTTGGCTTTTGGCGGATTTAAAAACCAGAAACCAATTGATAATGAATCGTTTAGGCGTGATATTTATACCGGCAGGCTGGGAATAGGACAGAAAGACGGAAGTCATTTTTATTTTACCGGTATGTTTGCCAAAGATGATGAAAATTCAATAACGCTTGATCCTTCGAATCAAACTCTAACTCCTAAAGCCAACTACTTGTTCGGAATGGAAGGCAAGCTTGAGCTGTTCAGGAAAAAGCTCTCATTGGAAGGTGAAATTGCAGGCGCAATGTTAACCCGGGACACCAGGGATGCGGATCTTGAAAATGATGCTATCCCAAGCTGGGTTAAAAATATGGTTCATCCTAAAATTTCAAGCTCGGTTGATTATTCATACACTCTAAAAGGCATATTCAATAACGAAAAATCAGCAACAAAGGTAACAGCAGGAATGAGAATGCTTGGACCCGGTTACACATCACTTGGTATCCCGAATCTCTCAACCGATAAGCTTGAAGCTAAATCTAAAGTTGAACAAAAGCTTTCAAATAAACAGATCAGTTTAAGCGGTGAGCTGTTGTGGTACCGCGATAATCTGATTGACTGGAAAAGATTTACCACCTTCGTAACGCGCTTCAGCATAAACGCCGGATTCAGGTTCAAAGGAATGCCATCGGTCAATATTTTATTTGCGCCGACATTCATGACCAATAACGCGGTAACAGGCAGTAGTGATAAGCTTGATAATAAGTTTTTTGTAACGAGTGTATATACCGGTCATGCATACAAATTAAAGAATATTAACATGTACTCATCAATTTCATATTTTATGAACTCTTCGAGTAACCTTGATTCCATAATTACCGAAAATGTAAGTGTGCATAATTTGATGTTCAGTCAAAGTGTAGGTTTCACTTTTCCGCTTAACATATCCGGATCGTTTTCAATGAGCTTTGCAATGTATCCGGGTGAATATTCCAGGATACTTGCAGGGGATATAAGCGCTGATTATACACTGTTTGAGCTGGTGAACAGTTTTATTGGATTTGGAACTGCATATGAAAAACAAAGCAATAAGAAAAACACATTTTACATAGGTGTAAGCCTTGGATATGAAAGGTACTTTATATTTGAAGTTCGCGCAGAAAAGAATCTGTACCACAGCTGGCAGGATAACACTACCAATTATGATGAGTTTATGCTTAAGGGGATAGTAACAACAGGATTATAAGCATTTTTTTGCTTATAAACTTCAAATATCAAGTTGAAATCAAGAATATGATATCAAATATATAATTTAAATAGTTCTGATTCAATCTTACAGAGTCAGTTATATTCTTGCACAACATTTTTTTAATCTATTAAGCTACTAATATCTGATTAAAATTCATTTAAATATTTAATGCAAGATATGTTGTCCGTTATTGTCAGTATTAAGTAAAAAAAATAGAATTTATTTTATCACAAATTATTCTCATTATTGCAATACTTAGAAAGGTTGCCTGATGAAACACAAGGCAGCCTCAAGTTTGCTTTCTAAGTAGTTGTTTTATAACATTTCGGGGTGTGGCTCAGCCCGGTTAGAGCGCC